>JAHBWO010000187.1 GCA_019636945.1 Nitrospira sp.
TGCCAATGGTAGGGACTGGAATCACAGAATGTATCTTTCTGTGCCATTTACCATCAGCTCTTTCTCACGGGTCCCGCCGTCTTGCGGAGGAGTATCTCGGCATGCCCAGGAATCAAAAAATTCGGCATGGGCCCGATTTCCAGGTAGCCCTGTTTCTTGTAGAACGCCCGAGCTGGTTCATTGAAATCCGACACACAGGCAAACAGGTTCTTGGTTCTCTGGAACACGAGACTCTCAATGTGCGTCAAGAGTTGACCGCCGACTCCCTTCTGACGAGCCCAGACGGCGACACCTAAGAGTTCGAGGTAGTCACCCAAGAGAAACTTCTGCTTCACGATCGCAACGCCTGCGACGTGTCCGTCACGTTCAGCGATATAGCAATCTCGGCCTTGAGGCAGAGGACAGAAAATACGGCTCCAATCATCCACCCCATAACCAAGCCGGTTCCATGGTTCAGAATCACTCAATAGCTGGATAACCGCCTTCCGATCATCCGGCACCATGGTTCTGATGGCCGACGTGGTCATGGGGTCTGGGATGTACAATCCAATAGGTCGTTCACGGTCATCGGGCGAAGTTTCTTGGCCGGGAGAGTCTCACGCGTGAGGCGCTCGATCACCTGTCGAGTCTGCTTGCCCTTTCCATTGGCATGAAACACGATGATGCTGCCGGGTTTTGCGCGCCTGGAAACTCTGGTGAAAATTTGCTCCGCAGAAAGGGTCGGGTCCGGATCACCTGATTCAATGTTCCATTGGATAAACTGCAGGCCGAGCAGCTTGACTACGGCCACCGTCACATCATTGTATTCGCCGTACGGCGGGCGAAAGAGTCTGGCTTGGTGGCCGTAGCGTTCCTGCAGCAGTGTGACGGGGCCCAAGATCTCGGTACGCTGTTCGTCGGCATCGTGCATGGGAAGATGGGCGTGTACGTCACCATGCGTGCCAACTTCAAAGAAATCAAAGCCCAGAAGCTGTTCCACTTCCGATTCGTGTTTGGCCATCCACTTACCGGACATAAAGAACGTAGCGGGGATGCGATGGGTAATCAGATAATCCATCAACGGCTGATCATAGCCGGATCCCTTTCGCACGGGACAGAGATCGAATGTCAGGGCTACACCCGGACAGTGAGGTGAGCCAGCAGTGATGACTTGGGCAAAAACTGGAGTCGAGGGCGTCAGCTCAAGGGCCATGAGTGAGAGCAGGTACAACAGTGCATGTGTTGGAACCAGTCGTCTCATCAAGGCTAGTATACATGAACAGCGGGAGAAGATTGACCCCTTCCCCGTTCCGCTGTTACGGTGTGCGATATGCAGATGCGTTCGTGGGAAATCGGCCGGGCGTTGGGCATTCCCATTCGAATCCATCCCTCCTGGTTTCTCGTGTTTCTCCTCGCCACGTGGACGCTCTCAACTGACTACCTGCCGGAGACTCTCCCCGGACTCAGTCCTGGTCGCTATTGGGTGATGGGAGCCGTCGCGGCGACGCTCCTCTTTCTGTCCGTCCTTCTGCATGAACTGGGACATTCCTACGTCGCACTGTCCTACCGGATTCCGATTGAGCAGATCACGCTGTTTCTCTTTGGCGGGGTTGCGCACATGCGCCAGGAGGCCCCGTCTCCCAAGGCAGAGTTTCTCATTGCGATCGCTGGACCGATCGTCAGTTTCGTGATCAGCGGGGGCTGCTTGGCGATTGTCGCTCTGGCTGAGGCGATTCAACAGGAACAGGCGCTCCGTGGGGTAGTCATGCTCGGACTCTTATTGGGATTTGGAAACCTCCAGCTCGGAGTGTTCAATCTCATTCCTGGGTTTCCGCTGGACGGAGGGCGAATCCTGCGCGCGGGCCTGTGGGCCTGGGGGAAGGATTATTATCGCGCAACAAAACAAGCTGCAACGGCAGGCCTCGGGTTTGGTGTGATCTTCGTGCTGTGGGGGCTGCTGCGAATCCGGCAGGCGGCAACCGGTGAGCTGGATGCGTCGATGGTGTGGACGGGAGGATGGCTGGCGCTGATCGGCATCTTTCTCTACATCGCGGCGCTGGCAAGCCGACGACAAGCGACATTACGGCAGTCCATCTCGACGATCAGGATTCAAGATATGATGGTGAGGACGGTTGTGTCGATTCCAGCCCAGACCATGCTTGATGAGGCTGTGAATCGGTATTTCCAGGCCTACGGATACGGGGGATTCCCCGTGGTGGAAGATCGACGTTTGATCGGACTCGTAACCGTACCCGATATTCAGGCGGTCCCGGCGGAGACGTGGCCCTGGCGTCGGGTCGATCAGGTGATGCGTCCCTTTTCAGAATCGATGATTATCTCGCCTGATGTTCCGGCGATTCAAGCGATGGGGCGTATGGCTCGTGAGGGATGGGATCAACTCATCGTCGTGCAGGACGGAGAAATTGTCGGACTCGTGACGCAGTCAGCCCTCGTGCATTTTCTGCAGCTTCGCAGCCACCCTATCCGTTGAACGGTGACAGTCACCTTCGTTCCGGTTGCAGCAGCATGTTCGCTGTCGGCCATTAACTGGGGTTCGGGGGTGCTGGTGAGGCAATCCGTTTCAGATTGTGTGCAATGATGCCGCCGAAGAGCAGGAGCCCCGCAGAATAATAAACCCAGAGCAACAAAAGCACGACTTCGAGCAACGACCCATAAAGCCGGGCATAGACCGTCGCAAAATCTCCATAATTGATGAATAAGAGCTTGGCTGCAACCCACAGCAGACCGAACGTGAGGGCGCCGGCCATGGCGTCTCTCCACCGTGGACGACGTCGGGGCACAAGACGATACAGCAGGCTGACCGTCAGGAATGCAAGCGCAAAGGGGAGTGTGTAGGTCAGATGAAAGTCGTGTGCGGCTAAGGCGACTAGATCCAATCCCCAGAGCCGAGGAGCATAGGCGGTCAAGAAGGCAATGGCTTGAGTGGCCACATAGGACGTGAAGAGTAACAGGCCCGTGGATCCCAGCAGCGCAATGGAAATTGCCGTGGAAATAAGCGGGTGGCGCTTTTGCGTGCTCTGAAACACGACGTTCAGCGCATAATCGAGCTCATAGAACACAAGTCCACCAAACCAGAAGAATGACAGCAGCACAATCCACCGAACACTGTCCAATGAACTGATCCGATGAAGCTCTTCCGCCAATCGTTCACCCAACGAAGGTAGAAATCCTTTGAGGAAACCGAGCATGAACTGCTCGCCGATCACGTTCTGGCTCACGAGGAACCCGACGCCATACAAGAGGAGAAAGACGAGGGGAAACAATGAGAGCAGCGAGAAGAACGCCAACGCTGCCGCAAGGCTGGGGCATCCCTGGCGTAAAAACGATGTGACGGCCTCACTCAGGAAGCGAACGACATGCATACGATCCTGCCAGCAACTAGTCAGAGTATGGATGGCCTTACTTCAGCGTCGACACCGCTTGCAGGGCGAGATTGACGAGTGGGTTGGGATAGATCCCGAAGATCACCACTCCGGCGACCGCGCAGGCCAGCACGAGGGAAAGAGTCGGGGACATCACCAACCGCGGGACAGGGTCCGTTCCCTCAATAGGATCCCGCATATACATGACCATGACGACCCGAAGGTAATAATAGGCTGAGATCGCCGCAAAAAGGAGAGCGATGGCCGCCAGCCAGGCCATGCCGGCTTCCACGGCGGATCTGAAGACGTACAATTTCCCGATAAAACCCGCAGTCGGGGGAATACCCGCCAGAGATACCATGAAAACCAGCATCAGCAGTGCCGGGAGAGGATGGCGTTTGGCCAAGCCCGTGAAATCCTCGATCTCTTCACCTTCAAGCGTGCCTTTTCGCAGCATCGCGACAATGGCGAATGCTCCGAACGTCATGAATGTGTACAGGGCGATATAGAGCAGCACGCTGGCAATGCCGGACGAGTGCTCAGTGCGTCCGGCGGCGACGACACCGATCAGGGCATAGCCGGCGTGTGCAATGCTTGAATAGGCCAGCATCCGTTTGATATTTGTTTGCACCAGAGCCACGATGTTGCCCACGACGAGGGTGGCAAGACAGAGTAAGAGGAAGATGGCGGACCAATCGGCCTTGACTCCACCCAACCCCTCCACAAACACACGGAGGAATGCGCCGAAGCTGGCGGCTTTGGATCCTACGGCCATGAACGCGGTGACGGAAGTCGGGGCGCCTTGATAGACATCCGGTGTCCACATGTGAAACGGAACTACGGCCAGCTTGAATCCGAAACCCACCGCCAACAGGATCGTTGAAAATAACAGCAACGGGTCGGTGAACCCCTGGGTCGCAATAGCCGAGGCGACCGCCGGCAGTCTCGTGCTGCCGGTCGCTCCGTAGAGCAGGGAGATCCCATAGAGGAGAATGCCGGATGAAAAGGCGCCTAAGACAAAGTATTTTGCCGATGCTTCAAGGGAGCGGGGTTCCTTCCGCTTGAGACCTGCCATGACATACAGGCAGAGCGACATCAATTCCGTACCCAGATAAATCGTCAGCAAGTCGGCTGCGGAGACCATGACCATCATGCCGCACAGTGAGAGCAACATGAAGCCATAGTACTCACCGAAGTACAGTTGCTCCTCTTTCAAATAGGAGTAGGACAGGAGGATTGTGAGTCCGGTCACGAAGTACAACAGCAGTTTCCAGAAGGCTCCATAAGCGTCGATGACGACAAGTCCGCTGAATATTGATGTGTGCGTCCCCATTTGGGACGCCGTCAGGCCCATGCACAGGGCGAGTGTTCCCAGGCTGAGCCATACCAAGCCATCCTTATCGGACTGTCGTAGCACTGGGTCGAGCACGAATACGACACAGGCGGCTGTGATGACCAGTAATTCGGGTAGAACGAGGAAGAGATCTGCGGGAGAAAAGGTCATGGCTGTTTCCCCTGCGTTTCCGTGAGCGGCCGGCTGCCGGTGGGAGTCACCGTTAAGGCATGGGCCACGTCCAGCGTCGATAGCAGGTCGTCCTTCGGGAAGGGCGTTGGTCGGCCCAGAGCAGACCGAGAGGAACTCTGTTGATGGGAGGAGGGAACAACACGAGCGATGACGTGTTCGACACTGGTGTGCATCCGGCTGAGGAGAGGGTTGGGAAATAGGCCGATCGCGAAGATCAGGACGGCCAGCGGTAACAGTGTCGCCATTTCTCGCCGGGTGAGGTCCGAAAGATTGTGGAGTAGGTGAGGAGCCGGCGTGCCAAACGCGACACGTTGGATCATCCACAATAAATATGCGGCGGCCAGAATGATGCCCAGCGAGGCAAAGGCTGTTGCAACCTTACTCCAGAGAAACGTGCCGACGAGGACCATAAACTCTCCCACGAAACTGTTGGTCCCGGGAAGTCCCAGTGAGGAGAGTGCGAAAATAACCAGCAAAGTCGCATATCGAGGCATCGGCTTGGTCAACCCGACGTTATCGGAAATCTGCCGGCTGTGGGTACGCTCGTAAATCATCCCGACACAGAGAAAGAGTCCCCCGGTCGTGATGCCGTGATTCACCATCTGCATGACGGCACCCTCGATACCTTGGATGTTGAACATGAACAGTCCGAGAGTGACGAATCCCATGTGGCTGACGCTCGAATAGGCGATCAGCTTTTTGAGATCAACTTGAGCCAGTGCCATGTAGGCCCCATAGAGGATCGCCACAATCGACAGGACGACCATCAGGGGGGTGAAGAGACGGGAGGCATCCGGGAGCATCGGCAGGCTAAATCGTACAAAGCCGTAGGTGCCCATCTTGAGCAGCACGCTGGCGAGGATCACACTGCCGGCAGTGGGGGCCTCCACGTGTGCGTCGGGCAGCCAGGTATGGAATGGGAACATCGGGACCTTCACGGCAAACGCGGCAAAGAAGGCAAAAAACACCCATGTCTGAAGAGCGAGGGGGTAGGTTTGCCGGCTCAGCGCAAGAATGTCGAACGTATGGCCGCCCTGAAAATACAGGACCAAGATCGCAACCAACAGCAACACGCTCCCGGCGAGCGTGTAGAGGAAGAATTTGATCGCGGCATACAGGCGATTCGGTCCTCCCCACACTCCGATCAGAAGGTACATGGGGATCAGCATCGCCTCCCAAAACACATAGAACAGCACGAAATCGAGTGCTGCAAACACGCCGATCATGGCGCCTTCCATGATGAGCAACACGGCCATGAAACTCCGTATCCTGGTTTCAATAGCACGCCATGAAATCAGGACGCACAGCGGCATGAGAATGGTTGTCATGAGGACCAGCGGGAGGCTGATCCCATCCAGGCCGAGACGGTAGTTGATCGACAGTGATGGAATCCACGCGGCTGATTCCAGGAATTGCATTTCACCGGATGTGGCGTCGAATAGCCACCACAGCGGAAGCGAGAGCAGTAGGTCGGCAACGGTGACGGAGAGCGCGGTAAGTCGGACAGAGGTATCTTTCACGATAAAGACAGCCGCTGCTCCCAGCAAAGGAAGGAGGATCAATGCGGTTAACCAAGGAAAGCCGGTCATCAAGGTCTTAATCCATCACAGTGTAAGTGTACTGACTCAATCGCACATCTTCATACATGCTCTTCAGAGCAGCAGATAGGCCGTGATGATCACGATGCCCATCGCCATGGCCAATGCATAATGTTGGGTTTGTCCGCTCTGAATCAACCGCAAAAGCCATCCGCCCCACCTGATCGTTCGCCCGACTCCGTTGACCGCGCCATCGATGACGGCGACATCGACTCGTTTCCAGAGTGCCGACGCTGCGATGTGCGTTGGTCGTACGAACAGGCGGTCGTAGGCTTCATCGACATACCATTTGTTCAACGAAGCCTGGTACAGACCGCTCCACTGCCGAGCCAGGCGATTCGGAAGATCCGGCTTGAGCACATAGGCATAGTAGGCCGAGGCAATGCCGAGCAATCCAAGAACTGTGGCGGCAATCATGATGATGACGCCGGCTTCCCCATGATGCACCGCCG
>JAHBWO010000188.1 GCA_019636945.1 Nitrospira sp.
CCGCCGAATTCGCCTTTCGGGACCGGTTCGATCGTGTCCCGCGGGAACTTTGCTCTGAGTAATGCTTCCAGTTCTAGTTCCTGGACCTCGCCTTGGAGTTGCTGCGATCCCTGTTCCGCCCTGCGTTTGAGTTCTTCGATCTGGGTCTGCATGGAGGCGATAGTTTGTTCCTTCTCCAGCACCTTGAGCTTCAGGCTCTCTTCTGCCTCTTTTTTCGCCTGTTCGCGGGTAGCCAGCAATCCATCCTGCACCCGCTTTTCGACTGTGAGTTCCAGCTCGCGTTTGGCATCATCCAACTCGCGTTTTTGTCGGATCAGATCGGCCTGGGCCTTCTGAGCCTCGGCGAGTTTAGCGTCTCGTTGATTGAGGATTTCTTGGAGCTCGGCCAGCTCTCGCGCTTTTTGGTCGATATCCGATTGCAGAGCAAGTTTCGCCTTCTTGGATTCCTCGCTGGCAATTCTTGTTCGTTCCACTGCGAGCTTCTCGGCAACCTGATCGTCGATGGCCTGCTTAGCCTTCGTGACCGCTTCTTCTCGCTCGCGCAGCACTTCTTCCTTTTTGGCTATGTCTGAATCTTTGAGCGCGAGTCGCTTTTCGTAGTCGCGACGCGTTGATTCGATCAAGGGCGCGGCAAGGGATTCGGTCAGTTTGATCTCGGTCCTGCAGTTTGGGCAGATGATCGTTGGTTCTGTCATGAGGTCCTGCTCCGGCTAGTAGCGTGGATGGCCACTGTCCTACCCCTCTGGGGAGTAGAAAGCAAGATTACACAAAGAGGGAAGCTCAAGGGGAGTGTTGCTACGATAAATTTCCAGTTAGGCCAGTACGGCTGCGAGGCGTCTCAGTCGCTCACAGTTTATCCCGTTCAGTCGGTGAGGCGGTGGGGATGTCCTGCTTGAGGCCGCCGGTAGGACTTCTTCGGTCCGCTCCACCGGAATGGCGGCGAGCTTGTTGCCTCCTTCCATCGGCAGATTATCGGATTAGGCTGCTGCCTTTTTGACCCGGACTTCTGCCCGATGACCGGTCGCGGCCAGGACCCGAATCAGCACATCGGTCGAGACCCCGTGGGTATTCCCGTTTGCAATCGCCGTTACCCGCGTGCGTGATGTCCCGGCACTCTTTGTAATCGCTAGATGGGGCAGCCGACCGGCTTGAATGATTTTGGCTAGGGCGACGGTGAGTTCCGACCGAAATTCCATTTCAGCGGCATCCGCCGCGGACAAACCCAGCGCGTGCCCCAGATCTTCGGCCGATTGAACCGTCACTTGTTTGCTGGATCTAGTCGTTGCCATTGGAGAAATTGCAACAGGTGAGCTCAGCTATACTGATCCCACATATCGCACTCGCCTTCCTGGTTAGACGCGTGTCAGCTTTGTTCGCCGACTGGATGACTTTGTCCTCCGCAAGACTTTTGAGACGAGGGGGAACTTCTCAGGGGATTGAATGGACGCGACAGCAAGATCGATGTCGAGAGCAGGCCATATAGAGATGATGTGGTTGCGGCCATTCGACGTTGATGATCTCTTCTACCGAAGCGCCTTTGAACCAGGGGAAGGTCTTGAAGGCGACAAAGAGCTCTTGGTCAGTCAGTGAGATCCAGAAGCCATGCTTCGAGATGTTGGTGACCTCAGCTCCCGAAATGTTCATCCGGCGCACCATGGCCTCACTTCGTACTGGTACAGCGCATGTTCCGCCGTGAGATTCCCAGTACCGGCAAATCTACTTGTTGCCAGTCAGGGACGCAAGGCATGTAGGCTCAGCTGTACTGATCCCACGTGTCGCATTGCTTGATCGACCAGAACACCGCTTCTTTGAGCTTCTTCAGCGTCAAATTGTCCGGATCTCGAATGGCCTGTAGTTTCTTGTCCAGATCATAGAGAGGTTGGATCGATCGCTTGTCGGGGATCTTGCCGAGGGCCCAAGCGACTTCGGTCAAGACAGTCCAGTCCGTCTTGGGGTCTTGCAGCTTCGCTAGTAACGGCAGGACGACCGATGCGTCCCCATGGAGGCCTCCGAGTTGGCCTAAGGATTTTGCTGCCGCGGCCTGCACCTCCAGCTGGGGAGAGGTGTTCATCAGCTCAACGAGCAGCGGGATACCGTCTCTACCAAGGTTGCCAATCGCTGCGAGGGCTTGCCTGGCCAGATCGCGGTCTTTGAGCGCTTCCTTCAGCTTCGGCATCGCTTCATCGGCCTGCATGTCTCCCAGAAGCGCGATAATTTTCAGCTTCCTGGCTTGAGTAGTATCTGACGAGTCGAGCAACTTGAGTAGCCGATCCGAGTGACCCCATTCCGCCGCCAGCAACAGGGGGAACTCATACTTCTCCAAGGCTTCCTGGAGCTTCGTCATTGCGTACCGGCCGGCATCCGGGGCTTGTGCCGCTTGGGCGGCAGCCACGGCATCCTGGAACTCCGTGCGCACTTCCTTTTGCCACTTAATCTTCATGCCTCCGAGCAGGTAGGTCAGCTGACAGGCGGGGCCTTTCCAGAGCCGAGATGGGGCATCGGGCAGGTCGGCATCTCCCCCTGTCACGGCCGTGCCTTCCCAGGTCTTGCGTTGTTCGCATTTCACGCGAAGGACGACGTCATGAGCTTGCTCAGAACTTCGAACGGCCTTGTATCCGGCTTCGGCCAGCCGTTGCGCGACGGTGTCGACGAAGGGGGCGGAGTCCGTCGTGCCCTTGTCCGTGAGGGCCAGCACGTCGACGAAGACGGTCTGAATTTTCTCCAGTTGAACCCGTTGTTCCGGTGTAAAGTACTCACGGTAGGCCAACCCGGGAGACGCAAGCAGACTCAATGCAAAAATGGAGAAGAGTATTGGTACGGCAACCATACGGAATGGATAACGCATCTCTTCACTCCACTCCCGCTCGTGCCACCTAGTTCAGGTGGTATGAGGCGCTGACAGGGCGCGCCGGAACTTTTTGTCGACTGAATTGTAGTATACACCCGCAAGCTCCTCCGACGGTGTCTGTCGATATCCATTGCGGAGAAAGTGATATTGACAGTCCGTCATTCCCAATGCTACCTTCGCGAGCTCTGCTTCGTGACTTTCACGAAACTTTCAGGTCCGTCTACATAATGTAAGTGAGTCGAGAACGGTGATTAAAACAACAGTTGCGCGACGTTACGCACAGGCCCTCTTCGAACTTCTTGACCAATCCAGCATCGAAGTGACGCGGAATGCTCTCGATAGCCTGGGGCAGGCTCTAAAGGAGTCTGACCAGCTTCGACATGTCGTGGCGTCACCCGCGTTCAGTGTGGAGGAAAAGATCTCGGTGTTGCAGGGGCTGGCTGAAAAATTAGGATGTCCACAGGCCGGTCAGGCATTTCTTGGACAATTGGTGAAGAAGAGCCGGATCGGGTTCTTGCCTGAGATTGCCGTGGCGTTTGGAAAATTAGTGGATCAGGCAAAGGGTACTCAGGCGGTGACGGTGTCGTCCGCAATGGCACTGCCCAGTACGGAACAGGATCGGATTAAAGCGCGGCTGCGGGACACACTCAAACGCGAAGTGGATGTCACGTTTCAGACCGACGCGAGTCATCTTGCCGGGCTGCAGATCCGCATCGGCAGCACGGTGGTCGACAGCACCGTCCAGGGTCGCCTGCGCGACCTGCACGTGGCGTTGACACGAGAATAAAAGGAGTCGTCATGCAGATCAGGGCCGAAGAAATCAGTGCGATCATCAAGGAAAAAATCAAAGGCTTCGACAAGCAGGTCGATGTCAAGGAAACGGGCTCGGTCATTCAGGTCGGCGACGGTATTGCCAAGGTCTACGGTCTGGATGGGGCCATGGCCGGAGAGATGCTGGAGTTCCCTGGTGGACTCTATGGCATCGCGCTCAACCTGGAAGAAGACAATGTCGGGGCCGTGTTGATGGGTGACGACGTCGGCATCAAGGAAGGCGACCCGGTCAAGCGCACCGGTCGCATCGCGGAAATTCCGGTCGGCGAAGCGCTCGTCGGTCGTGTCGTCAATGCCATCGGTCAGCCGATCGACGGCAAGGGGCCGATCCAATCCCCGCATCATTCCCGGATCGAGGTGGTGGCTCCCGGTGTGAATACGCGGCAATCCGTCCGAGAGCCGCTGCAGACCGGCATCAAGGCCATCGACGCCATGATTCCGATCGGCCGTGGTCAGCGTGAGTTAATCATCGGTGACCGCCAGACCGGCAAGACGGCGATTGCGGTGGATACGATTATCAATCAAAAGGGTCTGGGCGTGTTCTGTATTTACGTGGCCGTCGGTCAGAAGCGATCAACAGTGGCCCGCGTGGTGAAGACGCTGGAAGAAAACCATGCGATGGAGTACAGCATGGTCGTGTCGGCGAGCGCCAGCGACCCGGCCCCGATGCAGTTTCTGGCCCCGTTCGCCGGTGCGGCCATCGGAGAATACTTCCGCGATAACGGCAAGCATGCGTTGATCGTCTACGACGATTTGTCGAAGCATGCCGTGGCCTATCGCCAGCTCTCGCTCTTGCTTCGCCGGCCTCCGGGACGCGAAGCCTATCCGGGCGATGTGTTTTATCTGCACTCACGCTTGCTTGAACGGGCAGCGAAACTCAGCGAAAAACTCGGCGGAGGAAGCCTTACTGCCTTGCCGATCATTGAAACGCAAGCCGGTGACGTGTCGGCCTATATTCCCACGAACGTCATCTCGATCACGGACGGGCAGATCTACCTTGGAAGCGATCTGTTCTATTCCGGTATCCGCCCGGCGATCAACGTCGGACTCTCGGTCTCCCGCGTCGGCGGATCCGCTCAGATTAAAACGATGAAACAGGTGGCCGGTACGCTCCGGTTGGACCTTGCTCAATATCGTGAAATGGCGGCGTTTGCCCAGTTTGGAAGCGAGCTCGACAAGGCAACGCAGTTGCAGTTGGCTCGTGGCGTACGCATGGTGGAGTTGCTCAAGCAGGGGCAATATAAACCGATGCCGGTCGCGGATCAGGTGCTCTCCATCTACGCCGGTACGCAAGGATTCCTGGACGACGTGGCGGTGGACAAGGTTCAGCAGTTTGAGGCGGATCTCTTGCATTACATTCAACAGAATCATCCGGATCTGAAGAAGGAAGTGACGACGATCGGCAAGATCGACGACAAGGTCGGTGGCCGGTTGAAAGAGATTATCTCGACCTTCAAGCAAAAGATGGGATACGGAGCCAAGTAGCTACGCACGTATGGTCGTTTCTCGTGAAGCATCCTAACGCGAGATACGAACGACGAACGACGAGATACGAAGAACATGCCAAGTTTACAAAGTTTACGCCGTAAGATTTCAGCCTTTAAGAATACCCAGAAGATTACCAAAGCCATGAAGATGGTGGCTGCGGCCAAGCTGAAACGGTCTCAGGACCGCATTTTAGCCGCGCGCCCCTATGCGCATAAAATGCGTGGAGTGCTGAGTAACCTGAGCCAGCGTGTGAACCGCTCTTCTCATCCTCTTTTGCAGAAGCGTGAAGGGAAGAAGGTCGAAGTGCTTGTGGTGACGAGCGACCGAGGGCTCTGTGGCGGCTTCAACGGCAATATCGCGCGCAAGAGTTCCGAGTTCGTTCGGCAGTGTGAAGCCCGAGGGCTGCAAGTGAACCTGAGCATCATCGGTCGCAAGGGACGCGACTACTTTCGTCGCCGTGCATGGCCGATTCGACAAGAATGGACCGGTGTGTTCGATAAGTTAACGTTTGAGCATGCCATCGATATCGGCGGCGACCTTACGGATAATTTTGTCAAAGGCACCTACGACGAACTCTACGTCGTGTACAATGAATTCAAGTCGGCCATTCAGCAGCGGGTGATTGTCGAAAAGCTCTTCCCGATTGACGCCCAAGAGGAATTCAGTGCGGCGTCCAGCGAAGGGCCTTTAAGCGGCAGCTATCTTTACGAACCGGAAGAAGCGGAGCTGCTGGCCGCCTTGATCCCGAAGCATTTTCAAATACAGGCCTACCGGATTTTGCTGGAGTCTGCGGCAGCCGAGCATGGGGCGCGCATGGCCGCGATGGACGGGGCTACGCGCAACGCGGGGCAACTCATCAAGAAAGTGACGCTGTATTACAACAAAACCAGGCAAGCGGCGATTACGAAAGAGTTAATGGATATTGTCGGCGGTGCCGAAGCATTGAAGTAAGAAACTAGTTCTGAGTGTTGGGTATCGAGTGCTGAGTCGCATCAATCATCTTCTCTCAGCACTGCACACTCAGGGCTCAGCACTTGAGCAAAAGGGGTGAACTCGTGAGTACAGGAAAAGTGATTCAAGTCATCGGACCGGTCGTGGACGTGGAGTTTCCTCCCGGCCAACTGCCCAACATTTACAATGCGATCAACGTCACGCAAGACGAGAATAAAGCGGCGGGCAAGCCGGCGGTCAAGATTACCCTCGAAGTGGCTCAGCATCTCGGTGAAAATCGGGTGCGCGGGGTGGCGATGTCCTCCACCGACGGTCTCACGCGTGGGATGGAGGTTCAGGACACAGGGGCTCCGATCTCAGTCCCAGTCGGTCGTGAAACGCTCGGTCGCCTCATCAACGTGCTCGGTGAACCGGTCGATGAAAAGGGTCCGATCAAGTCGAAGAAGATGTACCCGATCCACCGTCCTGCTCCTAAGCTTGAAGATCAAGAGACAAAGACTGAGGTACTGGAAACGGGTATCAAGGTGGTGGATCTTCTCGAGCCGTACAGCAAGGGTGGAAAAGTCGGACTCTTCGGTGGTGCCGGTGTCGGAAAGACCGTCATCATCATGGAGCTCATCAATAACATCGCCCTGCATCACGGCGGGTTTTCCGTGTTCGCCGGCGTCGGTGAGCGGACCCGTGAAGGCAACGATCTCTGGCACGAAATGCAAGAGTCGAAGGTCATCGATCCGGACGATTTCACCAAGTCCAAAGCGGCGCTGGTCTATGGACAGATGAACGAGCCTCCGGGAGC
>JAHBWO010000189.1 GCA_019636945.1 Nitrospira sp.
TCCCGGCGGAAGATCATCGATGGAGAAGGTGCCTCCTGCATCCGTAACCGAAAAATACGGGTGGTCGATCGCATAGCCCCAGCTCTGCATATAGGGATGCATACTACACTGCATGCTGAACACTCGTCGCCCGTTGACCAACTGCACGGCCTCGGTCGTCCCGCTCACCTCCAAGGACGGGCGATAAAACACCATATCGCCTCCCGTTTGGTCGAATGCATACCCTTGAATGTCGTGCGGGATTGAGTCTCGATTGAACACCGTGATCAGCCGCTTATCGCCCACCACGGTCACGAACGGCACAAACCGACAGTGGCTTGCTTCCACTTGGGCATCGGTGAAGGGAAAGGGCTTTCCACGCTCCACACCTTCCACCATGACCAACACGTCCTTGAGGCCGCCGTCTGGCCTGACCGTGATTTCTCTCATGAGCCGATACCCGTTGAGATCAGACCGCTGAGCACAATATTCGTGATCGAGATAACGACGCAACTCGAATTCCTTCGGCGGCGGGACCGTACCGATGAAGGTGACGGTGCCACGCACGGTAGCCCCCTCCACCACTGGCACAGACTCATAGGCCCAGGCCTCTGTTCCGAGACACATGGTCAGGACCACGAGCATCCAGCCAACCAAACAACCTCCCGTTCTGAACTCTTGTTTCACATTGTCCTTCCTTCGCACCCTGCTCGTCTCACACTGGTTGCGTGATCCATTAGGAGGATCGCCCCGGATCAAGTCACAGGGAAACCTCACCGCCGAGCTGTGCCCGTCAGCACAACTGTGCATCGCCAACCGTCTCTAGCAGATCGTCATGGGATATCGGTATGATCCTGCCGACGTCCAAACCACGCGCTGCACGCCGAGACCGCAGGGGGCTATGGGATTGTTGTACCCCATGAATCGCACGGACGCAAGACCACGTCAGCGCGGCACGTCTACGCATGCATGGCTCCTGCAGCCCGCGGTCGTGGATACATTTCAGTTTCGGAACCGATGTCTATGTGGCGACTTCAGAATGAGAGGGCACCTTCTCAGCACGAAGTCGAGCCAATAGCTTGCGTCCGCGACTTTTCATAGCGGCACTCCCGGTCTTGGTGAGCGATGAGAGGAGCCGTCGGATTGAACTCCTTAAGCTTGGATCCTGCCTCGTCAAGTCGGCCAAGCCTTGCATCGAAAACGTCTTCACGATGCGGCTGTGATCCTTCAGATAGCGTCGAAGAACCGCCGCAACAATCAGGCAGTCCCTCCTCGACAACTCCAAGCGCGGAAGGACCTGAGCCAAATGCCAGCGCAGCTCCGGCTGTTCCGCAGTAGCCGCTAACTTGATGAGCTGAACTCTGAACGGCCGAAGCCACTCCGGATTCTTTATAGTGAGTTTTTCTACCGCATCGGCGGCCCGTATGCGAACAAGCTCGTCTGCATGGCGCAAGCCTTCTATCAGGTCGGGAAACAGCGTCGGTTGCCGGCGCACGATTGTCACCACCTCATTGGAACGACCGATGGATCGCCGATCGCCACCCCGGAGCTTGTCTAAAATGGTTGGTTGGACATTCATAGGCAAACGAGCCTCCGCCTTACATCAACCAGACTGCCCGGATCTCACAGGTGCGGCACATCGATAACATTCGACATCAACCTGGACAAGGTCACTACATCCTTATGCGTATGCATCTTCAACGACCCGATTTAGGTCATCCATCGGAGCAGGGTCTTTTCCGGAACCGGATGCTGAGGATCAGGCACACCGGCCAACAGATCGCCATGATATTTCTTCAACTGCCGGTACCACACGGCCGGTGTGTCCGATTCCAAGTGCAATAACATACTTCCATGCCGGCCGAATCCTTGTTCCTGGGATTCCAGAACTTGCCGGTCCTGACCAAGAATCGTCCTGAGAGTCCGACGGACCAGCCATCCGACCGGAAACCCGCGAAGAAAGTTCCATCCCACGCAGATGTCGAAACGGCTTTGCTCGTCGGTCAGTGGGGTGGCCACCAACATGACGGATGCGAACCGATCGCCGATGTCCCATCGCTCCACATGGATGCCGGGCAAGACAAAGTCGACCGTGGTCGTCGCCGAGCCCAGCCTTGGAGATAACGCCCGAAAGATAAAGGTATCCGGCAGCAAGACATTCTGCGAGATCGTACGAAATCCCAGCGGCAGTCGCGTGAAGACCTTCTTTTTCTCCCTAGCTGCCTCCCGCTGCCTAAAGTAGTTGTTGTGCACGAACGGGACATGAGCGGGATCCATGAGGCTATCCACCGCGAAATCCCACCGGACTTTTGCCTGGGCAGACTCACGCACGGAAACCATTGGACCGCCGTCTGCAGGAATCGGCAACGAGGGTGGCGGCGACGAAGGTTTCGGACACCGATCGGTTCCCATGTACACCCACACCCACCCGTCCTGTTCCTCTGCCGGAAATGTCCGCACGCAAGCCGAGGCCGATGAGGGATGCGATGCGGTACCGAGGGACGGAACCTCGACACACTCACCCGAGGAGATGAAGCGCCATCCATGAAACGGACAGCGCAAGGAATCCCCTTCCTGCCGGCCAGAGGAGAGTGGGACGCCTTTATGGGGGCAGCGGTCGTGTAACACCTGTACCAGGCCACGCCGATCCCGAAAGAGGACAAGCGGTTGGTTGCAAAGGACGGCAGGGTATGGCCGACCGACGCGGACGTTCATGCTTTCTGTGGCGATATACCAGAATCCTTCGAGCATTCAGTCCTGTGGGATCAGTCGCCAAGTGGATCGAGCATTTCCTTGAGCCTTCGATGGATGCAGGTGGAGCTTGAAGTGGAGAGGCGTGCAGGGAGCCATGAAGTGGCTCCCTGCAACATGTAACCGGATATCATGATCCACCTTGCTCGTACGGGATTGCCCCGCTAGAACCCGATGGCCCCATAAATGCCGGTGGTCCAGTAATTGTTCACCGTGTTGGTTTGGTTGGAGGCCAGATGGAACCGGCTGTCGAGACCAAGCCACAACTCTTTCCATACGCGAAACTCCGCACCGCCGCCGAACTGAACCCCGATGTCCAAATAATTGATCTGGCTCGACGTCGGGCTGATGACGTGGAAATCCAATCCGGCCGGAATGATCCAGGGCTGGAAATCAGTTCCTTGTCGGAACTTCACTTTGGGGGCTACGCTCACGGTCAGCATGGTCAATTGCACTTTACTCACACCGCCGTTACTGACGCCCGTCACACCGGTGGTATCTCCATTCGCAACGTTTGCGGATGCCCACCTCTTGAATTCCATTCCGATCTCGCCGACGAGCGCAACACCGGGCATCATGCCCCACAAGTCCTTGGTGAGCATGAGATCCGCCCCCCCACCGATGTAGTAGCCGCCGTTGCCATCGTTTTTCCCGGCGGCACCATGGCCGTCCGTGATCAACTCTCCGGCACGATCGCTGAGCAGCTCACCATAGCCTCCACGAAAGAACACGCGGTTCCCTGTCGTGGTGGTTTCCTTTGTCGTATCTTGGGCCAGAGCGGTCTCGCCGCCTGAAAAGGCGCTCGCCGCCGCGAGCGATAATACGACAGCCCACACTCTGATGTTCCCCCTGCTTCTCAATGCCTGCATGACACTCTCCTTCCCTGGTTACGCATCGAGGAGCACGGCCCTCCTTCGAGCAATCAACTGACGATATCTGATCGCATGTGCTTTATCTGGCTTGTCCAACCCTCAACCGACCACTCATACGTCCACCTCCGTGATATGCAGGTTCGGACACCAGTCCGCTTCCGCCCGACGTGCCACTTCCCTGAGCTGACTCGCCATCGGAGGCGAGCCTGGGTCGCGAGACAGCCCCACACAGCGTGAGCAAATAAACCGGCAGTGAGACAGGCACGATCGCTCGGGACATCCTCTATCCGCGCCGACTTTCTCCGCCTGCTCAAGACAATAGGCCTTCGCGTCGCGGGCACTGAGGCTCTCCTGATAGCAGCGGAGGGCGGCATAGAAGTTGATCCGGCTCACGACGAGTCTGCCCTCGAGTGTGATGTGGACATCGCGCAGGTCCCAGGCTTCCTCGATCATTCGCGCAACGATCCCCACCGACGTCGGAAAGTCCTCAAAGTAGGCCACGTACTCGGCCCCCTCCTCATCCGCCTCCGCATCGCACACCGGTGCCATTCGGATCAGCTTGAGCAACGTCGGGGCGTCGACAACCTGTGCTTCAGGAATTGCGATTGAGAGATGCACGACCAGCTCCTGCAAGAAATGATTCGGTAGCCAATACTGCCTGTGGAAAAAACAATGAGAGGGCCACTCTCACCTGTGACCCCCTCATCGCTGACACGTGGCGGCCGGGACTGCCGCTCACAATGGGGTGGACTGTGCTGGATCGCGATAGGGCAACTCGCCATCCAGCCCGCAGAGAGAGCTCGGTCTCTCGACGTTGTTCCAGCTATTCAGCAACTGTCGTGCCATCCTTGTTTGTCATTCATGAATGAATGATTCGCGCATCAGATGCGAAGATGAATGGCTTTCGTCAACCCTGCTGTCTGCGCCTACAGCGCAGGAGACTCCACACTCTTGGACAGTGGTGGACTGGATCTCCTCATTCGCTCACATATCATCCGCTTAGGCTGTCCATACCAATGGACGTTCGCTCCCGGAATGCAGGGGAGAAAAGGGACATCCAAACCATCACGGCCTGTTGCAGCTCGCAAGATGAGCGCACCACAAGCTGAAGGCAGGCATGGCTCTTCCGTCGTCCGATTGGCGCTCCACGTTCATGGATCCATGAATGGACCGAACAATGCGTACAATCGCGTCGATGAAGAATGCGGTGATGAGAGCAATCCGATCGGTGGGGAGATTCAGCAGATCAGGCGGCTTGGTCCCCCGATCCTCCCGTAGCGGGATTCATCAGGCGAATGGGGCAACGCTCGAAGACGGCAGGTTTGATCTTCTGATGAGGCGCTTTCACGACGTGGGAACCAGTGACCCACGAAAGGAAGGGGACAAGAGTACGGGTACGACCTATTCGATACTGTACGCGCGAAGTTTGTTATAGAGGCTCGCTCGACTGATTCTGAGCAATTTGGCTGCTTTCAATCGGTTTCCTGCCGTTTTTTGCAGGGCATCAACGATTCGAGTGCGCTCCGTGTGAGCCACGGCGCCACGCGACGCGGAGCGTAAACTTTCGTCCTCTTCCCCCAGAGCCTGGTCAAGAAGATCCTGGCAAGGCAGCGACGGGCCGACCGTCGTCACCACGGCCCGCTCGATATAGTGCTGCAACTGTCGGACATTCCCCGGCCAAGGAGCGTCCCGTAACAACCGCAAAGCCCGCTCCTCCACGTATCGCACCGGCTGATGATGTCGTGCGCAGGAGGCTGCGACGAAATGCCGGACAAGCAATGGGATATCGTCCCGCCGCTCCCGTAATGCCGGCAAATACAGAGGCAGCACAGCCAGTCGATAATACAGATCCTGCCGAAACGTTTTTGCTTTCACGAGTTCCGTCAGATCTTTGTTCGAAGCTGAGATGACACGCGCATGGATCTTGACCGTTCGCGTCCCACCCACCGGCTTGATCTCGCCCTCCTGCAGAACCCGCAGCAATTTGGCTTGAAAGGTCGGCGTCGTGTCGGCAATCTCATCCAGAAAGATCGTGCCGCCGTCGGCCTCATCAAACAAGCCTCGCTTGTTCATCACCGCCCCGGTGAAAGCTCCCTTTACATGCCCGAATAACTCGCTTTCGAGCAGCGTCTCCGGCAATGAGCCGCAGTCGACCACGACGAACGGCCGATCCCTTCTGGGACTGAGGGCATGAATCGTTTTCGCCAGAAGTTCTTTCCCCGTTCCGCTCTCACCTTGAATGAGAACGGTCGCCGAGCTCTCCGCAACCAGACGGGTCATGTCGAAGAGCTGCTGCATGATCGGACTTCGACCGATCAAGTCACCAAGACCATTCGCAAGAGGTGTGGTAGGGCTGTCCTCCGCTGTAGCAGCCTGAACAGACTTCGATGTCGGCTGGAAAAGCACCAACATGGAGACGACGGATCCATTCGCGTCCGTCAACGGAAAGGCCTGCTGCATCCCGCAAGCCTTGCCGTCACCTCCGCCTGAACATGAGACACACTGCACCTCGGGCGTCTCAAACACCTTAATAGCGGGACAGGTCCCGCAGGGATCAGTTCGATTGGCAAAGGCTTCATAGCACTTCGCATGTTGCCGGCGAACGAGGGTATTCTCCTGCACCGACCAGGCTGCTTCGTTCGCATAGACCACATTGAAGGATTGATCCATGACCGCCACCCGATCGGATAGGCCT
Source organism: Nitrospira sp. (assembly GCA_019636945.1). Classification (GTDB taxonomy): domain Bacteria; phylum Nitrospirota; class Nitrospiria; order Nitrospirales; family Nitrospiraceae; genus Nitrospira_D. The sequence goes on from JAHBWO010000189.1 coordinate 6,298, forward strand.
CCGGCCAGCTGCCTGATGGCTTCGACTCGCGCGGTGATGATGGGATCTTGGGGTACGAGATTGCTGGAGCGTTCTGGATCAGACAAGGCGTTCTCGCTTCCGGAGATACGGCGCCCGGACCCTAGAGCCGATGGCGGCCGACATGAACATGAATGCGCCCTGGGAACTCACCGGAGCTTTTTCATTCTTGCCATACGCTATCTGCCCTCAGCTCCCGGTCCGTGATTGAGTAATTGTTGCACACAGTTCTTCAGCTCCGCAATATGGACCGGCTTGTCGAAGTAGGCGTTCGCACCCGCTTTCAGTACCTGTGCTTTCAATCGCGCATCGCCGAACGCCGTCATGACAACGATCGGACACTGCGGTGCCACGGTCCGTAACCGACTGAC
>JAHBWO010000019.1 GCA_019636945.1 Nitrospira sp.
GGCGCGCCATACTGATCAGCCACCACATTCAACTGTTCTCGCTCAAGAGCCAATCGCAGAATCGTTTTCGCAAAATTGTTTCCATGGGCTCCGACTACCCAGCTCGTCCGAAAAATCAGGTATCGGGCTCCGCTTTCCTGCAGGGCGATCTCGCCGTCCCTTTTGGTCCGCCCATAGACACCGAGTGGGTTCGTGAGATCGTCTTCCGTATAAACGCCAGACTTGCTGCCATCGAACACATAATCAGTGGAGTAATGTATGACCCACGCGCCCAACTTCTCCGCTTCCGTTCCTAGCACTCCTGGGGCAACGGCATTGATGGCATAAGCTAATCCCGGCTCTGATTCTGCCTTGTCCACCGCCGTATAGGCTGCCGGATTGACGATTAGGTCCGGCCTGACTGACCGTACCAGAGTAGAAACTGCAGTGGCATCGGCCAGATCACATTCAGCGTAATCGACGGCGTGGACCTCCCCCAAGGAGGCCAAGGCACGTTGAAGCTCGAACCCAACCTGACCGTGCTTGCCTGTTAACAGAATTCTCATCGAGGTCAGGGGCTGTAGTGCTCGTCGAGCCAGTGACGATAGGCACCGCTGGTGACATTTACAACCCAACTCTGGTTCTCAAGGTACCAGGCGACCGTTTTACGGAGGCCCGTTTCAAAGGTCTCCCGAGGCTTCCAGCCCAGCTCACGCTCAAGTTTCGTGGCGTCTATGGCATAACGACGATCATGTCCAGGTCGGTCCTTCACAAAGGTGATCTGTGACGCATAGGACCGGCCATCATTTCGTGGGCGTAGTTCATCCAGATTGGCGCAGAGAGTCTGCACGACATCCAGGTTGGCCATTTCGCTCCGACCGCCGATATTATAGGTTTCACCCACAAGGCCGCTTTGAAGCACGAGACCGATGGCTCGGCAGTGATCGTTCACGTACAACCAGTCCCGCACTTGCAATCCATCCCCATAGATCGGAAGTGGTTTCCCAGCTAATGCATTCAAGATGCAGAGCGGGATCAGTTTTTCCGGAAATTGGTAGGGGCCATAATTATTCGAACAATTGGTGGTCAGGACCGGCAGGCCATAGGTATGGTGATAGGCGCGGACGAGATGATCGCTGGCCGCTTTGCTGGCCGAATAGGGGCTGTTGGGCTCGTAGCGATTCCTTTCACTGAAAGCCGGCGCATCTTGGGTCAATGAGCCGTACACCTCATCGGTAGAGACATGCAAAAACCGGAAACGCTGTTTGGCTTCGCCTTCCAATGCACCCCAATACGCGCGCACCGCTTCAAGCAAGTGAAAGGTGCCGACGATATTGGTCTGGATAAATTCACCGGGCCCATGAATGGAGCGATCAACATGACTTTCAGCGGCAAAATTAATGACGGCTCGCGGACGATGCTCCATCAACAGTTTGTCAACGAGCCCAGCATCACGGATATCACCCCGCACAAAGATATGCCGCACGTCGCTTCCAAGACTGACAAGGCTCTCAAGATTCCCCGCATAGGTCAGCTTGTCGAGGTTGACCACCGGCTCATCATGCCGCGTCAACCAGTCGAGCACAAAATTTGCCCCAATAAACCCTGCCCCACCAGTGACAAGAATGCTCATCTGACCAGTGATACCCTTATGAACCGTAGCGGATCAAGCCACAAGTCGTGGGCATAGGCTCGACAGAGTCTCATCATGAGACACGTTGAGGGATGGCAGGTTGAAAGCTCGGCACCAGTCGTTTGAGATCCTGCAATAGCTCCTCTTCATCACAATGGGGGAGATTCGCCTGCAACATTTCCAGCCATTGATCCAGCTCACCGACGGAAACCGGAGCCCCACTCGCTCGATTGATCTTCGCATGGGCCGTGGGTTCGACTTGCTCCTGTTCCTCAAAGAGTTCTTCGTACATCTTTTCCCCAGGCCGCAGGCCGGTGTAGACAATGTCAATGTCCTTCCCCGGAACCAGGCCAGCCAAGACGATCATATTCCTGGCCAAATCAGCCACCTTGATCTGTTCTCCCATATCGAGAACAAAGACTTCCCCTCCACACCCCATTACACTGGCCTGGAGCACCAGCTGCACTGCCTCTGGAATTGTCATGAAAAACCGTTTGATCTCCGGGTGGGTGACGGTTACAGGCCCTCCTTTGCGGATCTGTTCAGTGAACAAAGGGACAACGCTCCCGTTGCTTCCCAGCACATTCCCGAACCGCACCACCATAAACTTTGTGAGACCGGGACCATTGAACTCCTGCATCATATGCTCGGCGATTCTTTTGGTCACACCCATGACGCTTGATGGATTGACCGCCTTGTCCGTGGAAATCATGACAAATCGGCTGACACCTGCCTTCACAGCGGCCTCGGCGACCACGCGAGTGCCTAAGATATTGTTTCGAATCGCTTCCTTCGGATTCAGCTCCATCAGCGGAACATGTTTGTGCGCAGCGGCATGAAACACAATGTCGGGGACGGTGTGGCGGAACACTTCCGCAACGCGGTCTGGGACGGTCACATCTCCAATGACCGGGACAATCTTTACTGTCGGGAAAACTGCGTGTAACTCTAACAGCAGTGAATGCAGCGTATTCTCGTAGCGTTCGAACAAGACCACGGCCTGGGGCTTGTACTGGGCAATCTGCCGGCAGAGCTCCGATCCGATCGACCCGCCTGCCCCAGTCACAAGGAAAGTTTTCCCACTGATATGGGGGGAGAGCTCGTGAAAATCCGTCTTGATCGGCTCGCGTTGGAGCAAATCATCGACACTCATTGGCCGCACCTGTTGTAGAGAGACCGGATCACCGAGCAATTGTTTGACATCGGGTAGCGTCTTGATCGGCACCGAACAGCCTTCTGACGCTGCGAGTATCTTTTGTTTTACCGTTGTGGAGCCAGAAGGAATGGCCACGATAATCTCGCCGACCTTCAACCGTTCGGCGGCCTTCTTGATATCAGCTATGACTCCCACCACAGGAATCCCATGAATAGTCATCTTGCGTTTGATCGGATCATCATCGACAAAACCAACCGGGCAACAGTGATAATTCGCATCGTACAGCATATCCCTGACTAATAACTCCCCCGCATGTCCTGCGCCGACGATCAAGACACGTCGCGCACTCGGGTCGAATATCTGAATCCACTCCCGGAACCCCCGCACCGCCAATCGAATCCCTGCTAAATACAACGCCGTCAACAGACCCGTCAGAATGATCACGGATCGAGGATACTGCGCCACACCGCCAAGTTTATGGACTACCGCATAAAACACCGCCGAGCTACTCAGTGCGGCCAGCAGAATTCTCCACAGATCCCGAAGATCGACATATCTCCAGAGTCCTCGCTGAATCCCAAACAACCATAAGCCGACACCATAGATGAGCAGCACGGCAGGCACGAAATCCCACATGATCCTCCGATACCCGCGAGGAATCGCTCCATCGAACCGCAGCGCAAATGCCGTCAGGTTCGCCGCACAAATCAACAGCAGTTCCACCCCAATGACGAGACTCGGGCGGTACTGGAGTACCCGGTCTCCAAATCTTCTCGTGAGGGAATGGAAAAGTTTCGCGGCTGACTGTTTCATGAGCTGATTGGCACTGCGACGTTGATCCCTCGTTCTTGGAGCATGGTGTCAGCGGCCTGAATAACCCGATGCACAGACAATCGTTGGAGGCAATCGCTGAGGCTGTTTATGTGACGATCACATCCTTCCGCAAGGCACGGTACGCACTCCCCCTCGCCCTGGAGCAACAACACATTCCCCTGCCGCTGCGATCCTTGTTTACGCCAGGGGCTCTGTGCATCTGAGGGAAAGTCCTTCGGCCAAGGTCCCCACTTCACAGGGTTGGAAGGGCCAAACAGCACAACGGATGGCACGCCGATAGCAGCAACCATATGACTGACGGCCGTATCCGTCCCGACATATAGTGCAGCCCGACTTAAGAGATAACCAAGAGCCGGCAGCGTCACCCGACCGATCAAATTGACCGCCTTGGGGAGCCCTTGGATAATCTGATCACAATACGACTGCTCAGCCGATTCAACTCCGGTCACAGCAACGATCAGGCCACGATCGACTAACCACCGTCCAAGCGCCACCCATCCATCAACGGTCCATGTCTTATAGGCAAACTTTGGCGACACATGCAACACCGCATAGGGCTGAGCACTCCGGATATCAGGAAACAGGGCATGAACAGATCGTGCATCCTCGTCCGTCCAACTCACCACGGGAGTACCAAGTGGTGCGATATCCAACGGCGTAAGCAGCCTGAGATTCATGGCAACCGTATGAGTATGGAGATTATCAAACGGGATCCAGCGATTCAGCAACCTCCGCTTCCACCAGGATTTCTTATCGGGCAATAGCGTCCCTACGCAATACCGTCCTGCAACCCAGGCATGAAAGGTCGGACGGTCTCCTGCAAGCACCGACAGAGCGACGTCGTAACGTCGCCACAGCGAACGCAGTAAGGCGAGATGCGACCATATCGCCGGACGTTCGGCAATCGTCCACACTCGTCGGATATCCCTATTACCAGAGAGCACACCCTCAGTCCCTTCGAATACCAGCATGTCGACCATCACATGCGGCAAAGCAGCCCTGAGCGAACGAATGACCGGCGTGGCTAACAGAACGTCCCCGATTCGACGCGTACAAACGACCAACACACTCTGAAGATCCCGATTCATGTTGTCGCCCGCCGCAGCGTCACAGATTGATCATCAAGGACCGTGGCCTGATATTGCTCGAGCCCAACGGCGGCTCGCACCGTCGAGGAACGCAGGAGATCATCCAGGCGTTTCTGATTGTCTTGTAACCTTCTGCGATCTTGCTCAGGATGCCACAAATGAAATACCGTGGCGGCGAAGCGCGCACTCTTATGCTTCACTCCGGCATGGAGCAGTCGGATGACCAAATCGGAATCCTCAAGCCCCCATCCTTCATACGATTCGTCCAGTCCATTTACCCGGATGAGGTCCGTACGCCATGCAGAAAAGTTGCACGTCTTGATGCCTTCCCAGCGATCAGACGTCCATTTTCGAAACGGACCATCCGGCAATTCCATCAATGGAAGTACACGATTGACGTCTCGCTTTGACCAGGACAGGAGCCAATCGAGTCCGCGCCAGGTATGAATCAATTCCTGTTGCTGCAGCACACGGTGCGTGAGTCCAACTGAGAGCAACACACGATTGGCCCCGAGAAAATACCCCGGTTCGGCAAGTTGTCTATGGGCACGCACGAAATGACGGGAAGGAACACAATCTCCGTCCGTGAACACAATATAGTCGGCCAGGGTCGATGCCACGGCACGGTTGCGAATGGCAGCGGCTCGAAACCCACGGTCCTCATGCCAGACATGCGTCACTCGGAACGGCGCACGCCGTGCAAATTGCTGTACGACATCCGTCGTGTCCTTCTTCGATCCATCATCGGCAACCACAAGCTCAAAATCGTGATCGCTTTGGCGACAATACCCTTCCAGCACCACTGCCAGGGCATCCGGCCGATTGTATGTCGTGACGATCAACGCAGTGTTCATTTGGAGGTCGCATCATCGGGACGTCGAAGCGGTCCTTGTTTAGGATACGGCCACAGCTCCTGTTGCTCGAACCGTTTCGCATACCGATAGAACGTGCCCTCAAAATTTCCGAACGCGATGACAAATCCCGGCCAGCCATCGAGGAACCCCCGCTTCGCCAGATAGTGCTTGAGGAACGACCATACGCCGTGCCCCAGGGCCGCTCCCATCGACACTCGACGATCGGCGAGCTTGAGCACACCCAGCGAGGAATAGCGATTGGCCTTTTTCACAACCTCTTCAAAGTCTCTGAACGGAACCTGCCAAATTGCCTGCTCCAAGCGGCCAACGGGCTTGCTTGTCAGCAATTCATATCCCTCGTGAACAGGCGACTCCGCATACTTCATCGCCCCTTTCCGAAATAATTGCGGTTGGCGAAAATTCGGGTACCAGCCGGAATGTTTGATCCAGCGCCCCATGAAGTAATTCCGCCTGGGCACAAAATAGGCGTCGTGCGCGGGAGTTCCAGACAAAATCGCTAGAATTTCGTCCCTGACCTCTGGCGTACATTGCTCGTCTGTATCGATGCTGAGCACCCAGTCGTGGGTGCACGCCTGGACCGCGCGATTCCGCAGATGGCCGAACCCTTCGAATGGAATCTGAACTACTCTCGCTCCCAACTCTCGCGCAATCCGGTCAGTCCCATCTGTGCTGTTGGAATCGGCCACCACGATCTCGTCCGCCCATAGGACACTGTTCACCGCATCGGCAATTTTCCCGGCCTCGTTGTAGGCGATTATATAGGCGGAAATTTTCAGCATACTCGCTCCCAAACCGTAAGCTTCCCCCATCCAGCAGGCACTATCGATAGAGAACGTTCAACTCCAAATTTGATCCAAAAGATGGCTGGAGCCCAAGGCTGAACGCGGTTGGCCCTGTCAAGAAACCGTTCCCGACAGATGGGCTTATATCTGAATGTGCTACAGGTCTGTTGAAGTGTGAGTGCGCCATCCTCATCCGCGATGGGTTGCCTATAGCACAGCATGAGCGGTGAATAAATCGTACTTTTCTATACGGTAACAGCCTTCATTTCCAAGAAAATCGACCATGTTCTCTTCCTCCATGCATCGACATGCCAAATTGGCGAGTCTCTTGAGCACACCACGACTGTATTTGGCGAAGCTTTTTGATTTTCTTCAATTTTCGCTCCAGCCAGCCTTGTTGCAACAATCGGTAATTGCGGCGGTTGCCCAGACCATCTTTTTCCGACAGTCCTCTTTCCTGCTTCAGAGCTGATTGAGTAATAGAGCCGTAATGATGCAGCCAAGATCTACCGGTCATCCCGATAGGAATTCTAGCCTTATCCACTTCATGAAAAAACATGGTATCCTCATAGCCCAGCAATTTTGGTATCGGTTGAAAATAACCGATCTCCAGCCAAACAGACTCATGGACAGCAAGACACACAGCATGCCGACCGCCTATTCGGAGAGCATCTTTCATTTTCACCATAGCATCTTCTGCGAATGCATCAAAATCGTAGTCCAGCGGCCCCTCAATCAATGCCGGCGAAATGATTTTCAAACCATTTGCTTCGGCAACATCGATCAGGTTTTCGACCCACCCACGAGATACAAGCACATCGTTGTTCATGATAATTGTCCATTCGGATTGAAGCGCCAACGCGCCCTGGTTCCATGCAACACCACAACCCAAGTTGGACTTATTAAATATCCGCCCGCCCAATGGCAGGGTATTCAAATAGTTTTTCGTGTCGTCGCTTGACCCATTATCGACAACCACCAAGCGACTCACATCAAGTCCGTGCTTAATCATGCTGTCAATACATTGCCGAGTGTAATTTACCTGATTGTAGCAAGCAAACGTGATCGAATATTTAAGTGGATTCATTTTTCTCACTACCCTGGCCTACAGCATGATGAACAAGCAACGAACTTATGAAACACGTAAACATGAGGGCATGAAAGGAGGCCGTGAATTTCAAATTAAACACCTCGGTGGTCATACCACTAATGAATGTGCACGCTAGATAACCGAGTGCAAGTACGGCAATTTTTTGAGCTTGCTGAGAGCCTCCGTACAAACTGCGGATAAAAAACAGTGCCGGAATTACAAAGAGCGCACTACTCGACAGCAAGCCCCAAACCCCTGAACGAACCATATTGGTTGCAATTTCATTATGAAAGCCGGAGTGCAGAGCAAATTCTTGAGTTTGTTGAAGCGCGTAACGGTTCAAGTCAGGGCTGTTGATAAACGCCGCAAATCCATGATCGCCAAAGCCAGACCATGGATTCTGAGAGAATAAAAAAACCGCCATGCGCAAAAAAGACAATCGATCTCCCACCGATGTCTGCGGGTTCAGCGTATCCCAGTGGTAGGAGATTATTTCTTGCACGGCCACGTCCAACCGCTGCTGCAAGGTGGCGGACAAATAGTAACTGCCACTCGCCAGCAATAGTATGCCTATGAACACTGGAGCTCGATAACGAGTCAGTCTCAAATGTGACCACATGTATAGAACCAGAGGAAGCGCCAGCCACCCGGTGCGACTGCCTGATACAATTGACAAATACACGCCCACAATAAAGCCTGTGGTCTTATAAACTCTCACTCCCCAGTCATCGCGCCCATACAAATCAATTGATAATAAACAACACAGCCCCAAGGTCATATTCAAACTGCCGAATGTCAGCGGATCGACAAAATAAGTTGTCTCGCGAAAATGAACCGGATCGTTCAGATGCCCCCAAGGGCTCTCAGGATTTAAGGTGACAACAATACACGTAATTAATATGGATCCTGGAATTACGCAAACCATCGACCTGAACACATCGAAGCGTTTTTGAAACAAAACCAACAATATCGGCATAGACAATAAAAATCGTGCCGGACTGTCATAATCGCGACCAACATAATCCTGCCGCCAAGATTGCCCTAAGAAAATTGCAATAACGGGCAAAGTAAATAGGATAACAAAACACCATAACCAGTTATGGTGTTTGGGGAATGTCGGCGAGTCACCCTTAGCGATCACGCTCAACATGATAAAAATTGCCGCCGCGCTGCTGGCAAACAGAATCCCGCTTATCCAGCCTTTGATCGTCAATACAAACAATGGCGATACAGCCAGCAACGTTTGCAGCCCATAGGAGAGGTTGGCCATATCCAAGACTTGCCTCACTACCCTCTTTCCCATTGAATGAAGCTCCCCTCAGCGAGCTAGGGATAAATCACAAGTTGAAATAGAGCGCTTCAAGTAAGAGCCGATTAGGCTTTGACGGGTATCCTGGAAGAGTCTTCGGTGGGGACAGCTTCTACCTTTTTCTTACCCTCTTTCCCTGTTTGTTCCAGAATGGGGGATGTGCGCGTTCTCCTCCGCTCCAGCATAGAGACGAGCATTGCGAGTAGGACAAACATTCCCCCCCACGCACCAAGAATGATGAGTCGCACATTGTCCGTCGAGTGGTGGTATGAAACAGCTAGCCCCCCGCACAGAATCATAACTCCATACTCTGCGAGCACGGTCCGGCGATGGCTCCATCCGCTCAGAACTACCCGCTGGTAATAATGCTCCCGGTGCGCTTCCCAGATCCTTTTCCCACGTAGAACCCGTTTGACCAATGTCATGGTCGCATCCACAATGAATGGGGAGAAAATCATGATCGGGACCCATATCTCGAACAATCTGTCTCGAACCCCAAGAATCATCAATGTGCCTGCCAAAAACCCAACCGTGATACTTCCCGCATCACCCATAAAGATACGCGCGGGCGGAAAGTTATGCATGAGAAACCCCAGCGCACCCATCGCAACAAATGTGGAGATGATCAGCATGACTGGGAACTGTGCCTCCCATCCCAAATAGGCAAGAAACCCGAAGCCCCAAAACGTCATTCCACCGGCGAAGCCGTCCATACCGTCCATAAAGTTGTAAAGGTTGGCCATCCAAACCAGCAGCAAGGCGCTCACGGGGACTGCCGCCAGGCCGAGGTGAATTGTAGGCCCTCCGGGAATGGGGATAGCGGACACGGTTAACCCGACACCGGCGATAACGATACAGGCGGCGGCAACCTGCACGCTCAAACGGAGACTGGCGGGAAGCCCAATACAGTCGTCGATGAATGACACTACGAAGACGAGTAACATGGATAGGACGATCCACAAGCTCCCTGACGCCACTCCTTTCGGCAACACGGCCTTTGAAGGTTGGGTAATTGCCAATAGACTCGCAACCAGAATAAGTCCGATCACGACACTGCCGATCACCGCTAACCCTCCAGTCTGGGGAGTCGGCATGGCGTGTAAGGTCCGTTCGTTGGGATGGGCAAGAATAGACAGGAAAGATTTCGGTGAACAGAGCCGCTTCGTGATCCACCATGCGACCACAAACGCAACCAGAGCTGGGAAAGCCATCAGCATGATTGCCTCATGGTACTCCGTGTTTGTGTCCTTGTCAGCATGTGAGTGTACTGAGTGCGGATGATTCCCAAAATCACGAGTGCGGTATCAACAGGGCGCGACTGAACTGAGTCACAGGGGGCAATGCCCCATCCCAACCGCTCTCCTGTGTCATACGACCACTACCCGATTGGCTATAGTGGCACGGAACCAGTCGGCGGTCTCCGCAAGACCTTGATCGACGGAAAACGGAGGGTGCCAGTCCAACTCTTGCCTGATTTTCGATGGGTTGACTTGGAGAGACTCAACCAGACGCTCAACCACCATCTGCTTTCCAACAACTTGCCCCAAACTACGGAGTATCGGGATAGGCAATGGCCAAAGATGTGTCCGTAACCCCAATGCCGCGCCGAGTCGCCGAATCAAGTCTGGAGTAGACACATCCTCGCCGTCACTAACCAAATAGGTTCGACCTGCCGCTCTATCGTCCCGGACGGATCGGATGAGAGCATCAACCAGATTCCCCTGGTAGATAAGACTGCGTCGGTTTTCTACTAGAGCAAATGGCAGCGGAATTCCCTTTTGGACGATCTTTAGCAGTTGCAAAAAATTGCCTCCCACACCGGGACCGTACACCAGCGGCGACCGAATCACGACGATCTCAAGACTCTTCTGGGATGAGATCATTGCTAGAGCCCGCTCTGCTTCCCACTTTGAAACACCATACGGCTCCTGCGGACTTGCGAAATCCTCTTCCGTAAACGGCGCGCTGCTCTTCTCGCCATTCACCTTGATCGAGCTCATGTACACGAATCGACGGACTCCCTGTGCGACCGCGGCCCGTGCAAGCCGTTCGGTCCAGTCTGTGTTGACTCGATAGAATTCGTGACGTCGATCGGACTCGTGGCCAGCCATAACGTGGACCCGCGCCGCCAAGTGGATGACCACCTGCACCCCCTTGAGCACTTGTTGCAATTCGGCCACCGTCGATTGATCGTGTAAGACCACCCAGTTGAGACCACCGGGATGAGAATGTTCTTGCGGTGGTATTTTGCTTGGATTTCGTATCGTCCCTCGCACCTCGTACCCGGCCCCAAGAAGATTCAGACTTAACGCTCTACCGATGAACCCCGTTGCCCCGGTAACGAGTATCTGTTGTCCCATCTTAACTCAGACATGCCAGGTCAGCCTGGTCGAATTGAGGCACTTCGGTATGAGGAGAACCTTGTCTACCTGCCCACCGGCTGCGCAGATCGACCACATCACCAAGACTGCAGATTCGGCTCTTCACTTCACCAGAAACTCCAATAGCTTGGCGGGGTATTTGGAAGAAATCTTCAAGATGTTCGTGTGGATCCCGTTCTCTCGACAGGCGCGTAAGACTTCTCGATTGAGCAAGAGCGTACTGCGCCAACCGCCGGTGCTGATGCCACCAACCCGCATCCGCACCAGCGTTTCCGGAAGACTGCGGTAGACCAACCTCTTCTCGTGAAAGATTCGTGCGCAATACTCAAAATCGCCGGCGATGCGGTAGTCTGTGCGAAACAGCCCGAATCGCTCATAGACATGTCGTCTGAGAAAAAGCGCCGGATGAGCCGGCATCCACCCCCATGCAATCCGGTCAGGTGTAAACCGTGCGGATCGATATCGGCGAACGGTACGCGTGGGATGCTCCGGCCGGAAAAACTCCACATCCCCCAACAGAGCATCCAGCCCTTCAGCTTCCATGACCGTCATCACGCGGGACAGCACCGCTGGCTCAGCATAGACATCATCAGCATTCAGAAAGCCGATCACATCGCCGGATGCGAGCATCAGCCCCTTATTCATCGCGTCATACACCCCCAGATCCGGCTCAGACACCAGTCTCGAAATTCGCCCAGACGATTGCCGCACGATCTCCACGGTCTTATCCTGTGAAGCGCCGTCGATAACAATGTGCTCAAGATCGGAATACGTCTGTGTCGCTACTGAGCGGATCGTACTCGCGACGGTCGACGCGGCATTGTAGGCCACTGTGACAATGGTGATCTTCATGACACGACCTTCAACATGGGACGGTGACCGCCTTGTCCTGCCCGATCCAATACATTCAAATACAGCGCCCTATAACGTTCAGAGACGTCCCTGAGATCGAACTCTGCTTCGACCTTTTCACGTGCCCGCTTCGACAACGCGCACCAGCGCTCTTTATTTTCCAAGACCCACTGCATGCCGTGAGCCAGATCAAGCGACTCAAACGATCTCGCCAGATAGCCGTTCCCTCTATGCTCGATCAGATCCGGCATCCCCCCGATATTGAACGCCACACAGGGCGTGCCGCACGCAAGCGCCTCCATCACCGTATTGGACAAGTTCTCTTGGAGTGACGGCACCACCACAACATCAACAGCTGAGGCCAACAGAGCCAAGGTCACGTCATCGTTCAAAATACCCATATAATGGACCGGCAAACCGAAATCCGGCGGAGAGATCGGTCGTGACGCGCCAACAATCACAACCTCACAGTCGTCGCGATGTTCTTGAGCCATGCGAAATGACCGCAGGGCTTCCTGGAGCGCGTGAAACCCTTTGCGTTTGTCGGTGGTGACATTGAGCGTGCCGAACAAGATCAGTCGCTTCCCAGTCGGAAGTCCGAGCAGTTCCCTTGCCCTCTGTTTATCAAACGCCCGAAATCGCATGATGTCTAGCCCGTTGGGAATAACCTCGATGCGCTTGTCGGAAAACAGTGCACTCTTTCGTGCGCACTCGGCAAGCCATCGGCTGGGGGTCACGACGGTCAGCGAAACCTCAGCCCATTTCCGCCGTTTCTGTTGCCACACCAATCGTGACAAGTCCGTCTCCCGAGAAGAGCCAAGCGCTGGACACTTCCCGCATGTTCCGACATACCGCCCACAGCCATTGTCATAGTGGCACCCGCCTGTAAACGCCCACATATCATGCAGCGTCCACACGACAGGCGCTCCGAAATCGGTGAGAGCCGACGGATTTAGAAACCCCCCTGCCACCCAGTGCAGATGGACAATGTCAGGCTTCATCCGTCGCACACGCTTCACATAATTCCCAGGAAGAAGCCCCGGGTAGTAAATGCCGTTCCCACGCTTGGAATAGAAATACGTCGGTAAAATATCGAATTGCGGTCTCACGACCCCTAACAAAGTCTCGAAACGGTTGCGCGGACCCTCTACGTAGGGATCATCGCTGCTCTTTGACTGCACAAGCATCTGGGACTCGATGCCGGCCGCTCGAAGGCCACAGTGAAGCCGATACGCCGCTCGCGCCGCTCCGCCACGAATATCATAGGTGTTCATCAGCAACGGTCTCATGAATCGAACGTATCGACTCCCAATCTGAAACCGTTCATAAGAAGGCTCAACCCGCCTGACGCAATATCACCCATTAAGCGCTCTCCATATCGGTCTCAACACTGTCTTGATTGGTTCGACGATGGGATGCACAACACGAGACCACCGTTTCGAGAGTTGCTCCTGCCGACGCGCTTTTTCCCAGTTTGGCTCAGCATTGGTTTTCTGGAAAATCTGCGCATGCCTGACACCAGGTATGGTGCCAACATATCTGCAGCCGAGCGAAGGAACGATATGGCGGAATGCATACCGTAGATGGAACGTCTGAGGCAGATGGCATTTAATATCCGGATAAAAGCAATTCGCTGTCACGACATATCCTCGCACATGGACATGATCAAGCAAGTGTCCGAAGACGTCCAACGGATCGATGATGTGCTCCAATACGTCTTGCGCGATAATGCAGTCCGCACGACCTGACAGTGCAGCCACAAAGGTCAGATTCGTAAAATTTCTGGAGACGGCGAGGGCAAGTTTTCTCGGAAATGGCTCAACAACCCTCACTTGCGAATTTGGACAGAGGGCAGCAATCTTTCTGGCAAGGGAACCATACCCGCCTCCATAGTCATAAATCACCTCAAAGGCATGCCCAGCTAGCCAATTGGCAATCCGGTCACGATGACGCTTCGAATCCGGGTCACATTCCGTGAAAAGACCGTTCAGCAACCATACCGGTGATTTATAGAACTTTGAAACCGCCTCCTGGTCAGTCTGTGCATAACCGGCGCCGGCACTCTCCCATGCGCGATCCATCAACTCCCAGAGTTTCGACAGATCAAGGTCTCTGCCTTGAAGTTGTGAGAAATACGCCAACTCATCACAAGCCAACTCTTGTTCGGGTACATCTATCTGCAGAATACGCATGGTGTTTCGGCACCGTATGGGGATCTCATCTTCTCACGAGACCTGTCGGCGACCATCACAGCCCGGAAGCCAAACGCCTCCTCACCCATCGAAACATCGCACCCAGCTGACCACCCGTCTGCCTGAACAGGGCCTTCTTCACCAGAGCATAGTCATGATCTATGATCTGTGGCACGGTCGGAAACGACACCGGCTCCTCCGAGATCGGCTGCCGCGACAACGTCCATCGCAACACACGCGACCCGTGTGTACCGCTGTCAAAACCGATATTTCTCACAAAAGATCGTGGGGGGAAGAGCGTCATCCCGCCTCTCAAGAACACACTCAGATACCAACGGATAGCCCACGAATCGATCTTCCCGTCCAACTGCATCTGTAACATCGTCGCATAGTCGAAATGGTCATCCAGATTAAACCGTTTCCTCAACGCACCATCATCACGAATCTTTTCCCAGCTTTGCGCCGTTGGATCGAACTGCTTCCAGGCCCTTTCCCAAGTCCCCCATCCCCAGGATGTCACGAACGGCACAAACAGCGCCTCTGTCCGCCCGGCGAATTCAGACACATGGGCAATATGGCCGGAGATCTGCATGACACGGGCATCGTGCTCATAGCATGTCAGCGCATCGTTCATGTAGGACAAAAACCTTGAGGACGTCACCAAATCATCTTCCACCACGATGACACGGCCATACTTCTCACACAGACCAGTGACCCCATCGATAATGGAACTGGCCAAACCATAGTTTGTCGGTCGCTCGATGATCGTGACAGACTGAAACCCGGTGATGGTTCTGATAAAAGACCGGACCTCCTCAACCGGCTGCCGTGACGCTTCGTGTCTGGGCGCATCGGAAAAGATGTGAAGCGGAGTTCCATCGGCAAATCTATTAGCCGCCAATGCTGCGACGGTCTGCCTGGTGAGATCAGGACGGTTGTAAACGAACAACGCAACAGGTGCGCGGGACACTACTGATCCTTCTGCGGTAACGAGATCGCTTTGAACCAAAAGAGAATATAAGGCTTCAGCCACGCCAGAAACCACAAAGGTCCCTTATGCCGATACGTAAACACTCCCCATGCCTTGATCGGGAACCCCTTCGGCCCGAGCAATTGCTTCCATTGTGTCAAGAGTGGTGCCTGGTTGCCCGCATGAACTCCTAGTTGATCATTGGCTGTGCAGGTCCCGTAGTAACCTGGCGCAATGGAGACCCGGCATCCGCTCTTGATGGCCCGCAAGCCATAGTCGAGATCCCCCATACTGTGCACAAAAGCAGCATCGAGATTTCCGATTCGCTGGACGACAGATTGAGGAATCAACACGATGTTGCCGTTCATCGTATCGCACGCGAGCGGCCTCTCCATATCCGGAGGTACTTTCTCCCATGAGATCAAGCCCGTCGGCTTTCGATACCGACTCCATCCACCGTACGTAAAGCGACCTGTCTTCGGATCGCGGGTGCTGCCGACGACGATGGTCGCATCGCATGCATCCCGAGAAACTACCCGGTAGACATCCAGCAGACGCATCAATGCGCCCTGATCAAGCAGGGTATCGTCATTAAGCCAGAAATAGAAATCATAGTTCCTGTTGATCGCCTCTTGAAATGCCCATCGCACACCGCCGCACCAAAACAAGTTCCCATCTCCGGCGAGGATGGTGGCTAGAGGAAAGAGATCGTGAACCGCTTGCGCCGTTCCGTCACTCGACCCATCGTCCACAACAATCAGATCCAGGGATACTCCGGGAACAGCCTGAGCTTTCAAGGAACGGATACTTTGCGTGGTCGAGACGACCCTGTTATGGCAGGCCATGAGGGCTGCGATACGCACGACGGAAACACCTTGTCCGTCGCGGACGATATCATCGGCCATCACGCTTATCGTTTCCTGAACTGCAAGACTAAACAGTCTTTTTCGCGGAACGGGAATTCGATCATCCGCAACAGAACCATCAATAGGTAGCGCAGAGGGGTGACATCCAACCAATTCCGGTGCCAATCCAATCGATGTTCCCCCGGATAGAGAGCCGCTTTTAGATTCAACCGAAACCACGATTCCGGTGTACGGCTCCATGCCTGAACCAGATCAAACCCGTGCTGATCGGCCAACTTTTCCACTACCCCGCGTGTGTAATGAAAGAGATGAAACGGTGCAAACCAGCCGCTGACCCAATTGTCCTTGAAGATGTTCCGCCACATGCTCGCTGCGTTGGGTACAGCGAGATACAGCATCCCACCATCTTTCAGGACTCTCCCAAGCTCACGAAGAAACCCGTGAGGATCACGAAGATGCTCAAATACTTGCATAAGGTAAACAACATCGAACTCATTCGCTGGAAACGGAACATGCGAAAAATCTTCCACCTTCCGCACATCATAGCCATGATTCCGGCATGCATCGACCGCATACGGAGCAATCTCTGCCCCTGATATCGCCACCCCACGATGATGGAAATCCCTCAGATAGCCGGCATGGCCACACCCATAATCGAGGACTCGCGCTCCTGTAGGGATTTCCACAAAATCACGTGGGTCCACATCGCCACTGAGCCAGTGGTACAGCTTCCTGAGATTCGGAGCGCGTGACCCCGTTCCCTGCGACAGATTGACCGTGTTATCCTGTGAATACATGTGGTAATACGAGGCCAACTCGTCGTCCGTCGGCAGTGGCACCATAGAAAAAATTGTGCATTTTTGACACTCGGCAACTCGCCACACTCCAGGCAACCCCTTCCTTCTATCGCTCAGAAGAAGCCCTCCGGTACAGTCCAGTGCCTTTTCATAACAGACTGGGCAGACGCCCTTGGAAAGAGGCATCTCCCTGTAAGCCTCCTGCCTTGCCTTGGTTTCAGAAACGATCATGCTTTGAATTGGCCCTCCTCACGTAAGGAAAAGCACGACGTTAAACGCCTATTTTCGTGAGGACAATCAGGGCATGATCAGGAAATCGTGATGGCAATCCATTATATTTCTTCCGCATCACCATCCGCTTAAAATGACTCAGCACCATCCTGTAGAAAGGATAGTTATACGCAGCCGCCGCATAGGTTGGAACCCAATGTTCAAGTTTGAAGTTAGATAGGCTCTCAAAAAACAATCTGGACGGAAAAACAATATGCTCAGGATACTGGACATACCACCAATGAGCACCGGCGGCCCTTGCACTCACAGACTGAATATCGCCCGTCAGTACAATCAACTTGCCCCCCTTAACCAGCTTGCCATGGCAATTACTCAGAAAGGTCGGAATGTCATGGAGATGCTCGATCAAATCAAATGCCGTGATGATTTCAAACTGACCCGACACCTCGTCAAAGGCTTGATAGGGTGTATGCCCTTTGCCGCGTATGACCTCGCGACTGTCATCGGAATATTCCAATCCCGACGTTACACACCCGAATTTTCCAGCAAAGTCCAGTAGCTCACCCGTATTGCAACCGACATCCAAGACACGTCCTTTGTCACTAAATACCAGGGACATTGCATGCACAACCTCCGACGTTTTCAGCTGTTCAAATGGAACTCTTGACCAACGATCGCCGGCTCGAGACATCGAATACAAGGTTGTGGTCGTCGCCTCTGGAATAATATTTTGAACGAATCCGGAAGAACATTGATCGCAAACCCATATCTCAGGCCGGTGACTCAACCTGATCTTCCGGGAAGAGAAACTCACTGTTCCGCTATAGTCCGCACGATCTAACTTGCGGACACTGCTTGAATGACAGAGTGGACAGCCATTTCGCCTATAGCTATTATCCACAAGCGTGACATTCATCGTTCACAATCACGCGATAACCGGGGTTGTATTACGCTCCTCCGCCATATATTGCTAAGTCCTCTGCGCTATCTACTTCGCCCCACTCTGCAGTGTACGGCAATGCACGGACTTTGACTCCATACTCTGTGATCAGCCGTTGCAACATTCCCGTCATGTCGAGCTTGTCAGACAGTGCCGGCACCAGTCCTGCGAGCAACGATTCGACCTGTCGCCACGATACTGGGGTAAACCGCAACAGCCCCATATATTGACCTTGGACATCCTCGATCTGCTTTGGCTTCTGCCCTATTTCAAGCAAATCGCTATTGTCATCTATCCGGAATGTTTCCGCATCTGATAAGGGATCTGCAAACCGGTCCTCCCATAACGCGCGCCAATTGGGGTCATAGGTTATCGCCAGTTGGGAATTCGTATCCATCAACATCCGTACGGCACTAGCATCATAAAAAATGTCCGAGTAGCTCACCACGCAGGGTGCGTTCCTCAACCATTTAGACGCACAGGCGAGGGAACTAACCATGTTGGTCTCAGCCCAGCGTGGATTGTCGAACGGCGTGAGGCCAAACTCTTCGAGCATTTCTTTACGATACCCCCGCACAATGCCAATCTCAGTAATTCCAGCTCCCTGCAGTGCCGAAGTTTGCCATTGCAGTAGGGTTTTGCCACGTAACTCCACCATACATTTGGGTCGTTCATCCGTTAAGCATTTCATGCGGCTGCCCCGACCGGCAGCGAGAATAATGGCTCTCATCACAATTCGGTCTCAAGCGAGAGGGCGCAGGTCACCTGAGCAGCAGAGAGTGCCTTGTTCGGCCTGTGGTCGACACGCTCTCCCCCCTCTCGTGTCCACGCCATACCGCATGGCTGAGCAAATCCGGCTATTTCCAGTTCCCACTTAACCATGAATCAGTGCCCGAAACCTGTTCATATCCAAGGATGAGAAGGTGCTTTCACGCTCAGGATGCCACATCCAACCTTCCCATGGCAGGGCCTCGTGACGCACAGCCTCAATCGTCCCATCTTCAGCGCGTGCCATCACCACAAACCCCGGCGGGCAATCGGCCAAAGAGACATTATGGAAGCTATTTACCTCGTCCGGCCACTCACCTGAACTTGCTGCTATTTGCAAGTGGTGACGGGTACGCACATGACCACTCACCGCCATGAGGCTACCATTCGCCCACACCGCCATCATCTGCATCCCCCGACAGATTCCTAACACAGGCAACCCGTGGTCCTTGGCATAGGCCAGCAAACGATGCTCGGTGCTGTCACGCTCAGGAACTTCACCGATATCATTCCCGCCTGAAAGCAACACCGCATCTGGATTTATGGCAAATAACCAGTCTTGTAGCCCCATCCTTTTATCATCGCGGTTAGCCTTTACGGGCACAAAAGTATTGGGCACTGGTACCGGTATGCAGCCAATAGCACTCAGCCACTGACACAAGCGCTGATCCACTGCATCGCGCCGCTCAGACCGGTCTACCCATACGTCAACCCGCTGGCTCACGGCCACTTTCACCACCGTGCTCACGCCAGCACCTCCACCCGGCGCCCGGCGCAATCCACGTGCAGGCGAGTGGCCTGCGACCAGCGCCGATACAGCATCTCTCCTGCACCGATGACTGCGGGTAAGCCCATTTCCCCGGCACGAATTGCCATATGTGAATTCGCTCCACCCCAAGCCGTAATCAGTCCTGCTATGGGACAGGCAAATAACCAGTCGAACCCAGGATCGGCATTGGGAATACAGACAATGGCTCCGACCAGTTTCTCGCGTGAACTACATCCCGCGATCGGAGCCGTGACCTGCTTTTGAGTTATGAAATTGGGCGACGCTTCCGGCAATTCAAATGCCCACACATCTTCCGGTCTCGCAATTACAGGAGGCAGGGAAAGTGCAAGCGTCTCGCTGTAGCGAGCCGCTCCTTCCTCAATGGAGCGAGCAAGCAGGCTCTTTGGATCAGCTGCCGCCACATGCAGTTCCCTGAATGCAGCGATGTCGCAGTAAGCAAGACTCTCTGTCGAAAATCCCCATTCCGCTCCGTAACTGGACACCAAGGCGAGAACATCGGATAGGTTGTGTGTGAAATGAAACTTTGCCAATTCTCTCAATTCAATTCCAGCTTGCAGGAAATTGAACAATTCAACAGGGTCCGGCTGCAGATCATGCGCTTCCAACAGTTGTACAATCTCGCGCATCTGCGGCAATGTCATTGAGAACGGTTTGGTAGTCTCTTCCAAAGGAGGGCGTTGATCCCAGTCAAAATATAGCTCCGGCGCCTCATCGTAGCGAGGCGACAAAATGTCATAGGTCCCAGGCCGTAAATGTCCATAGCGCGCCAGAAAGGTGGCTTTGTCTAGGATTGCCCGATCTCTGGCCAATTGGCTACTCACGGTAGACACACTTCCCATAAACGAATCATAATCGGATTGTGTAAGGACCCCGACCGTGATCAACGATTTGAGCATTTGTATGGCAACAAAGCCTGCCCGTGCTAACCCGGCAAATGGCAAGGTCCCATAACGCTTGGCGTCTTCTAGCAACCAATAGATACGCTCCAGTGGGTCCGAGCTAGAAACCAGTAGTTGCTCGCGGCGTTGTTTGAGAATATCCAATTTGGCGGCATCGGATCGCCACAGGCCATCTTGCGGATGTACGATGCGGTTCGTAAGGGTTCGAAGGCTATCGGCAATCGATCTTTGTTCCCCAGCTGAGAATCTCGCTTCTGTTAGGCACTCAAGACGTGCCGGCAGATCCAATGTGTAGCATGAAAATACAATCTCGAACTCCACCTTGTCATGCAGAGTGGGCTCGGCTAACAATCTGTCAATGTAATAATCCACCAGACGTCCGGCCAATTTCTCATCCAAATCTGCCGGAATGAATGAATTGAACGACAGCCTCACATCGATGTAGGGCAACCCGAAGAAGTGCGGCATCAGCGGGAAACTACGCAGGTTCCGGTAACCGTAGTTATTCCTTTGATATGCCCAAATGGCATCTGTCACGAGCTCACGGTACAGTGACAATGCAAGCGGTTTGGGGCGCACCCCGATAATTTCGGCAGGGTTCCAATCCGGCATCACGCCGTAGACCGTGCGCCGTCCCATTAGAAAAGGATGCGAACGCATTCCACGTGCTACTTTGTCCGCAATCAATGTAAGCCTCTGCGCCTGCGCTTCAGGCGACTGACCGGCTGTCGGCATGACCAATGGACGGACCTGCAAGAGCCATAGCGTGTCCGTATCATCTTCATGGGTGACAGCAAACTCGCTATCCAGCGGTACCCCACCAAACAGTGTCAGTAATTCATCCAACAACGCCACCGTACCAACCAATTCAGGCGGAGGCGGAAACGGTGACAAAGCGGCACCCTGCCATATTCTTCCACCACACCCCCCTGTCACCCTGGCAGTATCTGATCCTTCACTCCAGTTCACCACTCGATAGGATGCGCACGTATTCGGATCATGGGAAAACGCCACCCCAGATCGGACAACGTGTTGCAACATGGGCTGTATCAGCACTTCATTGGCATCGACCACTGCCCCATACGAGGCAATCACCTGCTCAATCGCGCGCTCCAGCCCTTCCGCTGGTACATCCCGCAAGGTCAGATAAGCCCCGGCATTAGATGTGCTTACACCATCCTCCAGTTGGCAACTAGAGCGTACAATCAATGGAGCAGCCCCCAGAGAGGCAGAGACCTGTGCGAGACAGCTTCTGCGATCCCGCCGCCAGTCGGCCACGGTGAACAGCACGAGTCGTGCAATACGGGCAGATTTCATCCTGTGTTGTAGCTGCGCCAACGTGCCAGCTTTGGTGGTGAATCTCAGGATTCTGGATGCCATGTGCTTGCCTTACACTAATTGCGCAACCCAAATGTTGGTGAAGTACGGAATGCGGATGGTATCTTGACCCAGCCCTTTGAGATAATCCTCAATAGTCTGCACAACTGTTGGGAAATTGAGGCCAGCCTGGCGTGCCAAGGTTGCATGGGATCGCCATGCCTCCACACACTCTTCGATGGACTGTTCATGTACCACGCTGGCATCCACATGCACCACTGGGCCAAACAAACCGCTGTCCTCAATCACCGTTGTCTGATTTTCCCGGCGCGTACCATAGCCATAGCCCGGCACCAGCGCTTTGATAATGGATTCGATACGGTCCTGTATCGGGTCATCTAATTGACGATGGTTCCACATGCAAGCGAACCAGCCATTCGGCCTGAGAATACGGGCAGTTTCCTTAAGAGCCACCTGACGGTCGCATACATTGAATGAACTACCAAAGGTGACCATATTAAACGACTGGCTTGTTTGGCCGGTCTGTTCACCCGTGCCCTCAAACCAGCGCACATTGGGTAACAAAGCCGTGCGCTTGATCCCGTTGGCACGCATCGCATTATTGGGTTCCACTGCCGTGACATCAAATCCTCGAGCTGCAAGCATCAACGTCAAATGAGCCACTCCAGCCCCGATGTCACAAACTGCACCCGACTTGAGACCGGCAATAGACAGCATGGCGTTTATAGCCGGGCTCGAATAATCTGGACGCTTGAGATAGGCATTCGCCAAAGTAGTGTAATCCCATTCAGTTTTCATCGAAAGTTTTCCTTCTTGAGATGTTTCATCAAATCTTCCGCCACTGCATCAACCGATTTCGATGGGTCAAATTCAAGAACCCAATCTGCCGATTCCGGTTCATCGATGGGCAAATCCAGTCCAGCCACATTTGAAAGTTCACCGACATCGAAACGCCGGTATATATCTTTGGAGTCACGGCGGCGAAGTTCTTCCACTGGCACTTTTAGGTATACCTCAAAATAACCAGGCAGATTTGCCCGATTCCAAGCATGGATTTCGCGAAACAGGGAGATGGTGGCAATCACCACCGTCACCCCCTGTCCAGCAAGGATTCGGCACAAATGTGCATACTGAAAAGCCAGTGCCAACCGCCCTTCGCGACCGTGGTTCTGGGTATTGGCCGCCGTCGCACCAAACACATTACGCAACTCATCACCATCCAAGAATACAACCGATTCCCCACCCACACGAAGCCGCGCAACAATCTCACGCGCCAGCGTTGTTTTTCCCGCTCCTGAAAGTCCCGTGATCCAATATACTGCCGCGTGTTTCACGCGTTATGCCAACCATTAAAATTCTTAAAAAGGTTCCTATACCGCCACACAAAGCCCCTCACACTTGAGGGAAGGCGGATATCGTGTTTTTCCATGGCACGAATGACTCTCCACCACGGCTTGACGGTAATCCGCCTGACCAGTCCCTGGATCTTCCGAATGCCACCACCGTCTTTAGCCTCAAGCATCAGCTCTTCTAACCCCTGTAATAGCGCAAAGGTTTCATATGCGGAATAGCCGGATCTTTTCAGCATATCCTCATCCAGCGACAAAACAAATTGTAGAACTTGAGTCCTATTGCCCCCAATATCCTTATCATCACTTTCGACGTGCCAGAAGTTTGATGCAACCGGAAGGTGCTTATAAAAGCCAAGCACACTCGCATGCGGCATGTAACTTTTCTTGAAGGCTTTCACCTGTTGCTCATAGCCAAAACATGCAAGCAATCTGCCAGTGCCTTCAGCAATTCTCGCGATATTCGCCGCCTCATCTGAAGATTGCCACGAACCGACTTGACTGGCCCGATTAATCAACTCCGTGTCTTCAGGATGCTGCTCTCGATATTTCTTTTCGGCAATCGCAGCCTGCTCAAATGTAGAGTTTTCAAGCGCATCCATAATTTCCCGTTCTTCCGCTTGAATCCCCACGAAATGCAAGATGTCCCTGATCGTACGGTTGGCGTCCCGCTTGTAATCTTCGAAACGAAAAAACCTGAAATTCGACTGTTGCAGCCAGACTTCGTTAAACAGACACCATGTATCGATCTTATTGCGTAACGTGTATGGATCCGGAAAATCCAAAAACTCGCCGAAAGCCATTTCTGGCGATTCGCGACGATACCGAGACAACAGGGCGTCACGCGGGTCACGCACGAAATATATGATCCGATGCGCCTGATGCCTAGCGGTCGGCCAATGATGTGTCCACTCAATTTCGATATCCTTACGGAAATCAAATACTTGCCGTGAGCTAAGAATCGGAAGCCATTTTTTCAGTCGGGTTTCGGCTGGGTTAAGCGTATAGCCTTCTGGCATGGAAGGTTCCCACATTTCACCCATAGTCTCTCGGTATGTCTTTATGCCAAGTTCAAGAAAGCAATTGATTAGCCAGGTGGCTCCTGACGGCTCACGCGGGGAAATGAGGTACAGTTTTTCCGGCTTCATCTATACGCGCGTACTTTTCATCAAGAACTATGACTGGGCCAACCTGTGGAAACTCTTATGATACGAATCGACAACGGTTCCAACATGAGGCAGCACAGAAATATTGCGGCGATCATGCTCTCCACAATCAGAACACCTGTGATATCAGTAATGAAATACCCAACGAGCACAGCAAACACGGAAGCTGCCAGCAAAAATGTAGCCCGTGCCGCCACTCTTTGAATTTCCTGTTTGAATCCCACAATAACACCGATCATTCGCACATACCGATGATATTCAGCCCACGCATTGTAGGCTGTAGTTAGCGACAATCCGATCCCTGCACCCCATAGGCCCAAAAAGGGGATCAAGGTCATTGATGCGATACAGTTCAGCACCGCCAGATTCAGGTGCATCCGAAAGATAAAGCCTAGATCACGAATTCCAATCAGAGCGCTGTACAAAGGGCCAGCAAAAACGATACCGATACTGGACGGAATGAGAGTAAAGTAGAAGACTGGTAGATATTCCATTTCACCTCCCAGCCAATAACGTGAAACCAGTACCATTAATGCGCAGCCAATACCGTGCATCAAGATGGCGGGGACTAGTCCGTAATGCAGCACCTTGAGATAGTCACTGCCCCCCTCAATACTCAACTTACTCGACAATTGCAGAAACGTACGGCACGCCCCTCCAAAAAGTCCTCGAATGCCCATAACAAGCTTCATGGCGACTTCATAGGTTGAGACGCTTGTCGGCCCAACAAATCGGTTCAGCAAGAATTTATTGAACGGGTCGAAGAATATGTTGACCAGATTCGCCCCCTGCAACGCAACGCCCTGACTCAATAAACCAGAAAATAATCTGATTGTTTCGGCTGATGGTTTGAATGATCTCAGATGTTTCATTCTCAAGCGCAACCACGTAGCCAGCAATAAGTCGATTACTCCACCTACCAGCATAAACTTTCCAATATCAACGATGGTCAGCTTATGGAGAGAGTAAGAGCCAAACACAATCAAAGTAAAAACTGCCGGCGGGCCGAAGATTTGTGCCTTGGCGGCAAGGTCGAACCGCCCTAAACTCTCAATGACAGCCACATGGCCTGCCCCCAGTATCTGACAAATCGCGATGAGTACGACGAACACGAGCAACTGTGAAAGTTGACTTTCAATTAGAATATCGCCTCCCCAGTAAACAAAGGTATGTAGGAAAGGCTGTCCGAGGAAAAACGCGGCGGAACCAAGAATGGCCACACCTACTAACGTCACCGTCCACACAGCAGAAAATAGGATGTCTAAACCATGCACAGAATTTGGCTGGCGCTGTAACTCAGCAGCATGCGTAACAGCAATGGTATGTATGCTGTTAAGTAAGGCCACATAAAAAGCCGTGATTGACAGCATGACGGTCAAGTAACCATATGAAACCGCTCCGGCTAGATTTATCGCCAAAAGGAGATTACCCAATCCGAACAAGAGGCGAACCGCCGCCGAAACTCCTCCCCATGAGGCATTCCTAAATAAATTTGGCATGGAGCAAAGCCCGCGTGCTAAAGGCTTTCATGAACAAGGATGGCCGGTATTCCAGTTGAGTTACCGCTGAAATTACTGTCTAGCAGACTCTGGGAAACCTGAGTTGAATGAGACAGCGGTGCTCCCAATCCACTCACCTGAGCCAACAAAGCTCTTCCCAGATGAGGTGGCCTCCCACCGTAGGGCCCGCTGGGAGTGAGTGACTTCATGAGTTTTCTGCACCCCCCTCAATATAATGCTCCGTACCGATGTTCACATCGCCGCCACATCATTCACATCGATCTCTACCGCTGCCGCTTGTTGAATCAGATGTACTCCGATAACCAACCGATGTCGCTTCTCTTTCCGTAGCAGAATTCCGTGAATGCCCTGCAAGGGGCCACGAACAACTTCCACCCTCATGCCTTCATGAAGATACGGATGAGGATCATAAGGAAGAACACTGATCATGAGACGCCGAAGTGCGTCGATCTCAGGCTCTGGAATCGGTTCAGGCCGACTTCCATTTCCGACAATTTCAACGACGCCGATCGTCTTCTGTACCGGCGTCTTTTCGTGCTGACCGAACCGCACAAAGCAATAGCCTGAAAATAACGGAATCTCGATTTCTTTCCTTCGATCCTTCCACTGGCTCAGCCGTTTGACCGTCGGAAGCAGCGGCTCGATTCCCTGTTTATCCAACTGATCTCGCACCAATTTCTCGTGACGAGACTTCGTTCGAAGGGCATACCAATTAAGATTGTCTGCCTGGTCCATGTGGTTGATCTCGTCTGTCCGAATAGACAAGATAGAGGCCGCCTCGACTAGGGAGACGGTTTTTGATACAGCTTCGCCCTCTCACTTACAGTGAATAAAAAACCGGTGTCTTGCGCGCTTACACCGACAACGTCAGCGCGATAATTTTGCTGTCCGGAACCTGCTGATGCTCCAGTTTGGTGCGGACCCCAGCCTGCTGATCGAAGTTTGCCAGCAGCACCGCATCAAACTGCCATTCCCGCAATACGTCCGACGACCAGACGGGATACGACAGAAACGATTCCTGCCGTCCATCATCCACAAATCCCACCAATGTCATCTGCATCTCGCGGAGGGACAGATAAGCCATCTCCGCAAGTTCACTGGTTCCATAAATGACGACTCGGTTCATTCCATTCCGAGCCATATGAGATAGGGCTTCCCGAAGTCTCGCACGCATATCGCGATAATGAGACAGTGCGTACTCCATGTGAAGGAAAGTCAGCCTTGACTTCTCAGCAGCCCCTTCTGGCGTCAACACGTAGCGAACACGGTGGGAAGGGATCGTGGTAATGGCGATATGCCCGTTTCGGACCAATCGCTTCAGGTACAAATTTGCAAGCCCCAAGGCCACCCCGAGCTTTGCCGCAAGGGACCGCTGCGTCACCCCGCCGTCTCGCTCCACCTCAGTCAGCAAGAGCAGATCTCGTTGGCCTTGCAGATTCATAGAGTTATGAGCTCTTAGATGATACGTTCAGAATATGAACATATACGTGCGGTAGAGTCAAGGCCAATAGCGACAACCCATCATATATCCCGCTGACGATTGGCTTTAGACGTGGTGTATAACGAGAGCCGAAGGGGTATCAAGCACCTGTCTAATGGCGGCTGCCACGTTGTCTACCGTGAAATGGTCAAGACAATCCCAATATGAACAGGCATCACCGATACATTTGTCACAGGTAGGAACATCTGGACGAAGCACGACTCCCGTTCCTAGTGGCTTCCATCTCACCGGCAAATTGTTTCGACGAGGATCAAACAGGCTGACCGTGGGGATTCCCAGCGCTGCCGCCATGTGGGCCGGCCCTGTGGCTCCCGAAACGACCACATGAGCATTGGCGATCACGGCCATGAGCTGGCGGAGCGACAGTTGCCCCATGCAATTCTTGATCTCGGTTGGGATCTTCACAGTAGACAGAGCACTGGATTCAAATTCTTTTTTTTCTGACTCGCTGCCGGTCAACATCACCCCATAACCGGCTTGTGCCAACTCAAAAGCCAAATCCCGGTAAGACTCCGGTCGCCATCGGCGTGCCGAAAAGCCTCCCGGATGAACGACGACTCGTGGACCGGGCAGATTCGCCCAGGACGATCTCCCGACAGTTCGCTCGTGCTCAGTGACGAACAGAGTCGGAGGTTGAACCTTTCGGGGACTCAACCCCAGCCCTCTCAACATGTCGACGTTATACTCTGATTCATGTTTTGAAAACTCACTGCGATGTTCATAGATCCGTCGATTCGACAAGGGACTATACCAGCGATAGCCCGTCGCGATTCGAATCGGCACCCGTACCAGCCAGGCTGCCCACATCAGGCGGCGAAACGGTTTGAGAAACACCGCCACCTCAACTCCCTGTAAAAAGGCACGACGCAATTCTGCCAACGGATCTGTCAGCCGAATGGTGCGGACAGCATCCACATCAGGATGGTGCTCAAGCAGCGGCGCCACGGTGGGACTGGTTAAAAACTCGACTCTGACCCCTGGCATGAGTTCCCGTAGTTGCGTTGCCACAGGGAGCGAGAGAAGCACATCGCCGATACCATCGGGACGAACGATCAAGACATTCATTGACATGGGGCGTGAGCCGTCAACTTTGGCCGAATAATATCACCCACGGGGGTCAGCCTATCGAGGTGAAGACCTTCCAATTCGTGAACGTATCGACAGACCCGGCTGAACGGAGCACATCGCCGATACTCTTTAGGACAAGCGATCAAGACGTTCATTGACATGGGGCGTGAGCCGTCAACCGCAAACGAATGGCATCAACCACGTGAGCCGGCGTAATTACGTGAAGACATTCCAATTCTGGAGTATGTCGGCAGACACGGCTGAAACAGGGGCTACATGGAACCGACCCACTCAGGATCTGATGGCCATCGCCATAGGGTCCGGTCCGAATCGCACTGGTCGGTCCAAACAACGCAACGACAGGAACCCCCAGTGCCGACGCGATATGCATCGGGCCTGAGTCGTTTGTCACCATGGTGGATGCGGATGAAAGCAGTGCTGGGAGATATTTCAACGGAAGCTCCCCACACAAATCGACAAACGGACTTGAAGTCAGAGTCCTGAGCTGATTCGTGGAACGACGCTCGTCCAAACTTCCTATGACTGCAACCGGCCCAAGCTGCGAAGCATGCAGTTGATCCAGGACCGCAGCAAACGCCGTCAGCGGCCATCGTTTTGTCGGCCACCGCGCCCCAATATTCATCGCAATCCATGGTCGATCGACTGCAAAACCTTGACGGTGGCAGATCGTTCGAACAGCGGCGCTATCCTCTTCCAGGAGCTTGAACCGAAACTGCGGTCTCTCAGGGGGTTTCACCCCCAAGGCACCCAATAGGGAAAGATATCGATCGACTGCGTGAACATTCAGATGTGTGACCGGAACACGGTTGGTATAGAACCAAGGACTTCCCTCCCGTGCGTTCGCAAAACCAAGTCGTGTCGGCGCACGACTCAACCAAGCCAAGATACCGCTTCGAAACAACCCTTGCAAATCAAGCGCAAGGTCAAACCGCTGAGCTCTAAGCGCCACACCCTCCCGCACCCAATTGCTGACCGTCATGTCGACCGGCCAGACACGATCAACTCCCTCCGCTCGCTCAACGAGCTCAGCCCACTGGCGCTTCACCACCCATGTCAGGTGCACCCCAGGCCACTGCTCCTTGATCGCTGCCACCACCGGAAACGTATGGACGATATCCCCCAGAGAACTCGGCTTGATCAGAAGAAGACGGGCAGTATCCCTGAGGACGAAAGAAGAGGAACCGAAAGATATAATAGGTGACACCAAATAACCTTTCTGCCTACGCCGCTGGCGTAGCATGGGGATACTGAATCACGATGCAGGTCCCTCATCCGTGCCTAGCCTCTCTCTCTTTATACGCACGTAAGGACATGGGTCCGCACATGGGGAGCATAGAGACCATCAAGTATCGCCTTACCGCTGCCCAGAGCTGACGTTTCGCGTCGCTCTTCGAGGGATCGGCAGAGACGTTGCCATACGCGCACATACGGAGCTGGGCTGAGGTGATGCCGCAA
The DNA here is from genome assembly GCA_019636945.1 of Nitrospira sp. Taxonomy (GTDB): domain Bacteria; phylum Nitrospirota; class Nitrospiria; order Nitrospirales; family Nitrospiraceae; genus Nitrospira_D. The sequence continues at coordinate 29,851 of JAHBWO010000019.1, forward strand.
AGCACTATGTTGGCGCACGATTCTTGAGATCCACTCGCAATTTCCTGGAATCACGGCGGAGAATGGATCGGCAAGCAGAGGCTCCTTTGGGGTGAAAAACATCGTGATATTCCCACCATCCTGGGAGATCAGATGAGAGGTTTCATGCAACCCCTGCTTTTTGGCCAACCGGCGCAATGACACAACATTGAAATTGTAGAGGTGAGCTTCGTGGAATGTACTGTGAGGGGCCTGACAGGTCGCTTCCACATTCGGGACCTCTACAACGAGCACCCCGTCCGGCTTTAACCAAGAGCGGAGGCGTGCCAGAATGAAACCCGGGTCTTCCGTGTGTTCAAGGACATGCCAAATCGTCACGATATCGAAGGAGGCCGGAGCAAACGTCGCGTCCTGCACGAATCCGACTTGAACCGTCAGCCCATATTGCTGGATCGAATGGTCGGCATACCCTCGATTCGGCTCTATCCCGTCGACAACATGACCCAACGATTGGAGCAAATAGGCAAACTCTCCGCCCCCGGTGCCGACATCGAGCACCGTTTTCCGACTCGGCAACAGCTGCTCGATCTTCCCCAACCGTGACAGCGCGACCTTGCCCGCACGCACAACATGCTTGGGTTTCGGGCTGTAGGTATTTTTATACGCGAGACGATACTGTTCCTCATAAAACTGCCTGGCGTCATGTGGACGCGGATCCGACCATACGAGCCCACAGGCTCGGCAGATGACAGTCCGTAACGGGTTCCCGCTTCGACTTCTGGTTGAAAGAATCGAAACCTCGATCCCGCCACAGAGATTACAAGGGATGGAACAATCCTTCGTACCCTGCATCGCCATTTTCCTCCGAGTCATGGGCATCGTAGCCTTAGACAACTTACTCTCGCTGTGTAGCCAATACAAGCCCAGCCTCGGCCGGCGTGCCGTACGTTCGGCGGATGAAACGTTCACCCTGCCCCGTACTATTCATGCCGTGATAAGGCTCCCCGGTTCACGTCGGACAACAGCCAGTCCACAGCCCCGGGCAGGGAGGCTTCAACTCTGTCCGGAATCAGATGAGTGTCCGTCAAAGCTTCCAACTCTTGCCACCGGGTTACCCCGGTGGTCACTAGAACACTTCGTGCTCCCACCCGTTTGGCCAACTCGATATCACGCGGGTGATCGCCGATCACATACGACCGCTCCAGATCCACCCCCAGCTCTTGGATCGCCTGGTCAATCATCCCACGGTTCGGCTTTCGACACCCACACCCGTCATCCGGATGATGGGGGCAGAAATAGATCCCGTCCAACGTCGCGCCGGTTTGACCAAGCAAATGCCTGAGCTTCTTGTGGATGGCCTCAAGATTGTGGCGAGAGAGGAGTCCCCGCGCGATCCCCGATTGATTTGTTATCAGGATCAATCGGGCACCGGCCAGTTTCAATCGTGCGAGCGCCTCCGCCACCCCAGGAAACAATTCAAACTGATCGGGAGACTTGATGTACCCAGGGTCCGGATTGAGGGTACCATCGCGGTCCAGAAAGATGGTGTAGCCTTCCAAAACCCTGTCAGGTGTGAGGCGTAAGGCGTGAGGCGCAGGTAAGTTTTTCTCCTCTTGCCCCTCACCCTTAACACGTAACCCGCTCACTTGTTGCACCGCCACCTCGTACACTCGATCGGTTGAGATGCGAGTCATGCACCGGTGATCAATGGGGCATTCCCGAAGCAGGCAGGGAGCGCACTCAATCACCTCTCGAACAACCGACTGCTCCTGACCATAGGGAGCCGTCGTACGCGAATCTGTCGGACCGAACACGGCAACGACCGGCACTCCGCACGCAGCCGCCACATGCATCGGCCCTGTATCATTCGTGATGAGGATGCGACATCGCTTCACCACTGCCATCAATTCACGAATTGTTGTTGCGCCGGATAACACCACCGATGGTCTATTGATTCGAGAGGCGATGTCCTCCCCCAAGGACTCTTCGCCCTTCGCCCCAAGAATAGCCACGACTACCGCTCTGCCCTCATCACGCTCTACCTGCTCTGCAAGCCTGCGCGCGACTTCAGCAAACCGCTCAGGCAACCATCGCTTCGCGCTGCCATAGGTCGACCCAGGATTAATACCGATCACGATGTCCGATGAACCACTTCCCAGAGCCGCGAGCCTCGTATCCATGGCCTGACTCTCTTCTGAGGTTACCAAGAGTGTCGGGAGGGGAACGCTGCCGGACAAACCCAATGGCTTCAACAAATTCCAGTAGTACTCAACTTGATGAACGGACTGGCTACGTTCAGGCACAGCAACAGGCGTGGTCAGGAAGAACACACGTCCATCAGTTGCATACCCATACCGCTGCGGAATGCCGGCAAGCCACGCAATAAACGCAGCCTCAAAGGCGTTCTGAAACAGTACCGCGAGATCGAAGCCATGCCGTCGCAACAAGCCAGCGAGCGCCCATTTCCCAGAAAGCCCGGCATGCCCCCCCCTATCCTCATAAACCAGTACCCGATTCAGTTCTGGAGCGGAACGGAACAGCTCGGCAACCGTTGATTTGGCCAACATCGTGATGCCCGCTTCCGGAAAAAGCGACCTGAGACCTCGAAGGGCAGGCTCGCACATCACGGCATCGCCGATCCAATTCGGCGCCCGCAGCAAGATGTTTCGAGGCTGCTCCTTAAACATGACACTCCGATGGGCTGCTTCGCGATAGCGCCCCATCTATCAAGCGGGACAACCGATCTTCTCCTCGAACCACGTCGGTTTCAAGACGAAGCATCCACCACGCATCATTGACGCTGAGCAGGGACGCCAGTTTCCCGCCATCCTTTTCAGTCGTCAAGACGATGTCACTCCCGCTCCCCTGTACCTTGGTGCGAACCGCCTCAATCTCACGAAGACTGTAGCGATGATGATCTTCAAACATGGTTTCACCCACGATCTCGATTCCGACAGATTCGGCCGATCGTCGAAAGGAGAGACTATTGCCGATTCCGCTCACCAACCAAGCCTTTTTCCCCTCCCCCCATTCAATTGACTGTGACGCTCCCGAACTGATCGCAATGAAAGATTCCGGCCGAAACACCACTTCAATGGCATCGTCGGTGAGACACGGTATCCTGCGTAATCGGCTCCGAACGGCATCAACGTCGTGGCGAAAATCGGCTCGCGTGATCACAACCGCGCTCGCCCGATCCAACCCATGCAACGGCTCTCTCAATCTTCCCGCCGGAAGCAGTGCGTCGAGTCCGACCGCATCAGTGGCATCCAGCAGTACTAAATCCACGTCTCGATGAAGCGCGAGATGCTGAAACCCGTCATCCAAAATCATACAATCGACTGGATGTCGCTCTAAGACCCAGCGACCGAGTGCCACACGGTTTGCACCCACTGCCACGACGGTGTGGGGACAGCGCTGAGCCATTAAGAACGGTTCGTCCCCCGACTCCGATGAGTCTGACAAGAGACGCACTCCATCCGATACCAGAACATGCGGTGCGTGACTCGTCCGCTTATAGCCTCGGCTCAGGATCGCGACTCGCCGTCCCTTCGCCATTAATCGTTGAGCGAGAAAAATAACGAACGGAGTCTTTCCTGTTCCTCCGACCGTCAGGTTTCCCACGCTAATGACCAGACAAGGCAACCGTGTGGTGAGCAACCACCCGTGCCGATAACACCATCGCCGAATGTGGGCGATGAGACCGTACAAGCCAGCCACCCAGTACAGCCCTGCACGGACCGGTTGTCCTGGTGACAGAAATGACATATCAGGGTTTGGCCACCAGAGGCCCTGCCTCTTTTTTCACAGAGTGGGTGGGGCGCAAGGGGGCAGGACGGAGACAGCGTTCTATTTGTTCCACACTCCGCATGAGGGCGCCTTGGTTGTCACACACCACCTGTCTCGCCACCTGCCCATCTCGATTCCGTCTGTCAGGCTGACGTATCCATTCATCAATCGAGACGACAAGGTCCTCCACGCCCATCACCCGACGACCTCCTCCAGACTCTGACAAGAGTGTCGCAATCTCGGCACAATGGTCTGTATAGGGTCCAAACATCACCGGGGTCCCCCACACGGCAGGTTCGAGCAAATTGTGCCCTCCGACGGGAACCAGCGTCCCACCCACATACGCCACAACGGCTTCCCGATACGCACGGGACAATTCTCCTCGCGTATCCAAGATGATGACGCGCGGGCCGGTGAGTGTTTCTTGGAGGCGGCTCTTACGCTGCACCACAAATCCAGCCGCTTGAAGCATCCTCTCAACTTGATCGGCTCGCTCGATATGGCGAGGAGCGAGCATGAGCACCATCGAAGGAAACGACTTCGCGATTATTTCATAGGCTGAGACCAAGAGTTCTTCTTCTCCGGCATGAGTGCTGCCGGCGAGAATCAACTGCTCGTGCTCGTTGAGCCCAAGGCTCCGGCGCTGCGACTCGTCAGGCTGAACAGAAGGCAACGGCTGATCAAACTTGATATTGCCGGTCACTTGCACACGTTCTGGTTCCGCCCCTAGCGTGACAATCCGCTGTCGATCCCGATCAGATTGCATCAGGCAGAGTGCTAACGTGGCGAGCACCGAACGCCAGAAGGAACGAATGCCAAGAATGTTTTGCCTGCCAAATGATCGAGACGATAACCTTCCATTCACGAGCACCGACGGCACCCCATGCTCACGCAAGGTCCACAAGAGATTGGGCCACAGTTCCGTTTCAACGAAGAGATAGAGAGCTGGCTTCACACGGCCGACCATCCGAGCCACCGCCCATGGGAAATCAAGCGGAGCATAGCAATGTTCGGTCATGCCGCCGAGCCGCTGCTCGACCGCCTCACGGCCGGTTTCAGTCACGGTCGAGACGAGATACCGGAATTCGGGATGCCGCTGATGCAAGGCCTTCACCAAAGGCGCCACTGCCACCACTTCCCCCAGCGACACCGCATGCACCCATATGACTGGTCTAGCTGTCTGGCCGTTTTCAGCTGCAGGAAGGCGCCACCCCATTCTTTGGGAAAAACCCGGGCGGCAACGAGGCTTGGCCCACAGCACCCCAATGACCACGGGGGCGGCGATCAGCAGGCCAATGTTATAGAGCAGCTTCCACATGGGAACGAAGTTTGACGTAAGAGGTAAAAGGTGAAACGTGCCGCAAAGTTATCCGAGCCTCCTACGCTTCACGTCTCACTTTTCACGTTTCACTTCTTCTTCTGCCTGATCGGTCAAACGATTGAGCACCGTCTCGAGCTCCAGGCGGATGGCTTCAAGCATCCCATCATCGGCTTCACGGGAGACCCGGAGCGGGGTGCCAAAGAGGAAGAGGCCCCTGCAGAACGGATACGGGACCATGTAGCGATCCCAGCTCGCAAAGAGTTTTTTTTTGAGCAGGCAAACACCATGGGCACGATGGGAAGCCCGGTTGCCTTGGCCAACTGCACCACCCCAAGCTTGGCTACCTGGCGCGGCCCCTTTGGACCATCCGGAGTTACGCCAAGATCCCAACCCGACCGTCCCAACTTAATCAACGCCCGCAAGGCGGTCGCCCCGCCCCTCGTACTGGACCCACGCACAGTCTGATGCCCAAATCGCGCAATGATCCGTGCAATAATCTCACCGTCGCCATGCCGACTGATCAACATCTGGGTACCGGCGCCACGATACCCGTGCAGCATCATCAGCTGCTGCGCATGCCAGAACGCTAAAATCGCGTGGCGTCCTTCACGATACAACGCATCGACCGCTTCGTGGCCGCGAGTTTCGCACCGTATCGTACGAGCCACTCCTCGAATAAGGGCCGCCCCTACTGGAGGCAGCACAGAAAGCTTCAACCATTTGACGAGGGGTGAATGTTTCATCGAGTCAGTGCGTCACTTCTTCGGACTGAAACTGTAAGGCATGAAGCCGGTGATACGTCCCACCTTGCCTGAGTAGTTCCTCATGCGTCCCTATCTCAACAATGGCGCCTCGTTCCAACACCACAATGCGATCGGCATTTTGAATCGTGGAAAGTCGATGCGCAATCACCAAGGTCGTCCGATTCTTCATCAAATTCGCAAGCGCCAACTGCACGATCCGTTCGGACTCCGTATCCAATGCGGAGGTGGCCTCATCCAAAATCAACAGCGGCGGGTCCCGAAGAATGGCCCGCGCAATAGCCAGACGTTGGCGCTCGCCTCCGGATAACTTGAGCCCACGCTCTCCAATGATGGATTGATAGCCCTCCGGGAGACGAAGAATGAAATCCTGGGCATAGGCCAGTTTGGCAGCCTGCTCCACATCGGCCTGGCTCGCACCAGCCCGCCCGAACGCAATATTCCGTTGGATGGTATCATCGAATAAGACGACCTCTTGCGAGACGATACCAATGTGTGCGCGCAGCGAGTGCAGCTCATATGAGGCCAACGGAAGGCCATCGATGAGGACACGCCCAGCGGTGGGCTCATAAAAGCGAGGCAGCAAACTCACCAACGAGGTCTTCCCACTGCCACTGCTTCCCACAAGTGCAATCACTTCACCCGGCTTGATGACCAGATCAATATCGGTGAGGGCAGAGACCGTGTGGTTCTCATAGCGTAATGACACGCCCTGAAACTCAATGGCTTGCTTAATACCCATCAATGGGGCGGTGCCATGATCGTGAGCCTGCTCCGTGTTCATGTCCAACACATCAAACACGCGTTCCGCTGCCGCCAGCGCCTGCTGGATCAAATTATTGGATCCGGATAACTTTCGAATCGGCGTATAGGCTAATATCATAGCCGCCATGAACGAAAAGAACGCACCGGGAGTCATCGTTCCGCTGATCACGAGATACCCGCCATACCAGATCAGTGTGGCGACGCTGATCACGCCGATGATTTCCATGTGGGAATGGCCGATCGCCCACACTTGATTCGTTTTTAACGTCGTAGAGAGATAGGCCCGGTTTCGTGCTCGGAATCGCTCCCCTTCCGCATCCTCACGGCCAAAGGCCTTCACGACTCGGATACCTGCAAAGATTTCTTGCAGCGTCGACGACATGTCACCCATTTGCTCTTGTCCACTGACGGCGAGTTTCTTCAACCGCTTGCCCACGCGCACCATCGTCAGGCCAGCCAGCGGAAGCACGATGAGGGAAATGCCGGCCAGTCTCCAATCCTGATAGAGAATGACACCCACCATGGCGAGAAACGTGAGCCCGTTTTGAAAGATGTCTTTGACGACATTTGATGCCGCGTTCGCCATCAATCCCACATCATTGACGACTCGGGAGACCAAGCGACCGGAAGTATTCGAATCATGAAACCCCACCGGCAACCGCATGAGCCGCTGAAACAACTCTTGGCGAATATCGGCTACCACCTGATTGCCGACATAGGCCATGAGATAGTTCACCCCATAACTGAATACCGCCTTCACGGCCGCAACCCCTAACAGCGCTAGGGGCAATACCAACAGCAATCGTTCATTTTTTTCAATAAAGATGCCGTCAAGGACCGGGCGAGCCAGCCATGCATACACCCCGGTGGAGAGTGCCACGAGGCCGGAGCAGACAAACCCGCCCGCAAATCTCACCCGATACGGGCGGACATACTGCATCAGCCGTTTAAACCGCTCTAGGCTCGACATACCGCCAACACCTTCTCCGCTGCTCTGGCTGACGCTCCGGGTGCACCTAACGTGTCTCGCACTTCTGCCAAGCTCCGCTTCATGTCAGCATAGGCTATTGGATCTTCCAAGATCCGCAACGCCTCTTCGTACAGCCGCTGACCGGTGGCCTCATGCTGCACCAACTCCGGTACGACGGATCGACCTGCGACCAAATTCACGAGCCCAATCCATTTGACTCGTTTGAAGAAGCTCGCGATCCACCATTCCAGTGCACTGATTTGATACAGCAGCACCATGGGCGTCCCTACCACGGCTGCTTGTAATATTGCCGTACCGGACTTGACCAATGCAAAATCCGAGACCGCCAGCACTTCACTGGTCTGCTCTTTCATCACGGTGATCGGCACTCGGTTCCCTTCGAGAAACGCCTGCAACAGATTATCCTGGATTGTGGAGGCTTGTGCCAGGAGAAACTTCGTTCCCGGCTTATGTTGTGCCAATTTCTCTGCGGCGGATAGCAGGATTGGCAACAGCACTTGCACTTCATGCGACCGGCTCCCCGGCAACAGAGCCACGACCTGCTCGTCAACGGACAGGCCCAATTTACTGCGGAGCTCACTTCGGTCGTGGAGGCCTGCGACCGCATCCAAGATGGGATGGCCGACAAACGTACAGGGCACCCCCGCCTTGTCCCAAAGCGGTTTCTCAAAAGGGAGAATGACCAGCATGTGATCAACCCGTCTTTTGGCCCAGTAAACTCGCCATGGTCCCCAGGCCCAGATCTGCGGCGCAATATAATAAAATACGCGCAACCCAGCGCCCTTGGCGAAATAGGCGTACCGTAGATTGAGCCCGGGGTTATCCACAAAGATGACCGCATCCCATGGTTCCGACCTGAACAACCGCCGCATGAAAAAAAACCGTCGAAAGATGGCCAATAATGCCAGGGGTCCGACCATGCCCATCACGTCGAACTGCCCCATCTTGGAGATTAACCGTACGCCGGCCGCCTCCATCGCTGCCCCGCCGATCCCAGCGAGCAAGACCTGGGGATCTTTGGCTCTGAGGGCCTTGGCAAGATTCGCCCCATGGAGATCGCCTGAGGCTTCGCCCGTGACAATCAGAATGCGTGCCATGATGGTCTATCAAGCATGGTCGATACGATCCAGGTGTCTTGTTGAATCCAGCGGACAGTCTCTGACTCTACTCGTTCGGCTAAAGATGCTCGAGCCGCTTCTGTTACCCAGTCATCTTCATCGCAGCGAGCACGCGATGCGCGAGCTCCACTGCCGCCGCTCCATCTGCGCCAGACACGACGGGACGAGAACGCACACGAACAGCATGGAGAAACGACTCCAGTTGTAATTTGAGCGGCTCTGCATCGCCGGCTTGAATCTCTTCCGCCGCCATGGTCGGTTTCCCACCAGACGCAACCGATCGGCGCCCGACTACTCCTTGCCGAGACTGAAAATCAATTGTGACACACCCATCGGGTTGGAATACTCGCCATTGACGCATAGCCTTGGGGGAGATCCGACTGGCGGTCAGCTGTGCGACACAGCCTTCCTTAAACTGGATGCGCGCATTGGCGACATCATTGGTTGGAGAAAGCAGAGCCCCACCGGTAGCCAAAACCGCCTCGACAGGGCCAGGGCTGCAGGAAAGCAGGAGATCAATGTCATGAATCATGAGATCAAGCACGACGTCGACGTCGGTACCCCGCTCACTATATGTACCCAATCGATGACATTCGAACAACATCGGAGTGTGAATGTGAGGTCGCATGAGCGGCATGATGGGATTGAACCGCTCACTATGCCCCACTTGCAACGTGCATCCGTGACGGCCGGCCAATCCGACGAGGTCCTGCGCCTCATTCGGCGACACCGTGATCGGCTTTTCTACAAGAACATGCTTTTTTGCTTCGAGGCAGGCCCGTGCAACAACATAATGGCCGGAGGTAGGCACGGCAATACTGACGACCTCAACCTGTTTCAAAAACTCCGCCAGACCACGGAATGCCTGTGCTCCGAACTTCTCAGCGATGGCGGAAGCTCGTGCGCCATCTTGATCCATGACACCAACCAGCGTCGTATCCGGTGATGAGGCATAAAGACGCGCATGATGTCGCCCGAGATGTCCGACTCCAATCACACCCGCACGAAGTTTGGCCATACACCTCTTGGACTGAATGGGTGAATCTCTTGAGCGATCGAATCGGTGAGTTTCAGCAATCAATAGATCAACAGATCTTCGGACTCTGAAACTGCTCCGTTGACTCAGGTCCCCAGGCTCGACTCTTCCTCACGAGCCACGCCGACAACGGCGATTCCTGCATCCTCTGCATGGCGAAGGAGCACCTCTCGATCCAGCATCACCGACCGACCTGCCTCGACGGCCAGCACGGACGCCTTGACGGAGCGCATGACCTCAATGGTTCTCGGCCCGACAGCCGGCAAATCAAATCGGAGGTCCTGTTGCGGCTTACACCGCTTCACGACGACCACTCCATCCTTGGCGAGTGCGCCTCCACGCTTGATCGCCTCATCGGTTCCTTCAACCGCCTCAACTGCTACAATCGTACGATCCTTGACGACCACGCATTGACCGATATCGAGACGTCCTGTCTCTCTGGCAACCTCCCACCCATAGCGGATATCGCCCCATTCCTTTTTTGTAGGCTGGCGAGAAGTCAACGTGCCTTCCGTGACCAAAATACCGTCAAGACCGAACGTCGATTCACAAATCGTGATGCCATCCTTCTCGAGTTCTGCCGCCAATGCACGGAGAATATCATCATCCTTCCAGAGAACCAATTTCGTGGCTAAAGCCAACACGCGAAAATCAGGACGGGCCTTGCTGTAGATGTGGGTCTTCTTAACGCCTCCCAGCATCACGACATGGCGTACCCCGTCGGCCTTGAAGGCATTAATCAATTTATTCAGTTGGCCGATCTTGACCCAGTGAATGCGGTCGACATGCTGCTCGAGCTCCGGTTCTGTTTCACCTTCATGAGCCACAGCAACGACGTGAAGACCCATCTTGCGAGCGTTATCGGAGAAGATGATCGGAAATCGCCCATTCCCGGCGATCACCCCGATTCGACCGTCCACTATCGGCATGGTGAGACCCATCGTGCTCGGTGTCACACCGGTTGATCGAATTCACGTTCAAGGTCGGAGCTGACGGCCCTCGAGATTCCTCGTTTAGTCCCCTCCATAAACGCAAGAATCTTGGCCACATCCTCCTGTCCCTTGAACTCCTTTTTCGCCAACTTGATCGCCTCGGCCGTTCGATGACCTGTTCGAAAGAGCAGATCAAACGCCTTCCTTAACAAGGCAATGCGGTCTACGGAGAAGCCATGTCGTTGCAAACCAACCGTATTGAGGCCATACAGATGCGCACGATATCCACCGGCCGCGAACGCAAACGGCGGGATATCCTGACCGATCGCACAACACCCTCCGACCATGACATAGTCTCCGATGCGCACAAACTGAAGCACACCGGTCAACCCCCCGATGACGGAATGATCTCCGATCGTGATATGTCCGGCCAAGCTCGCGGCGTTGGCCATAATAATGTGGTTGCCGAGCCGGCAATCGTGCGCCACATGCACATAGGCCATGAGAATGCCCTTGGAACCTAGAGAAGTCACACCGCCCCCTTGGACGGTTCCCCTGTTGATCGTGACGTATTCCCGGATGATGTTGTCATGGCCGATCATCACCTTGGTCGGCTCCCCTTTATAGGCGAGGTGCTGAGGAGGCCCTCCGATGGACGCAAAGGGGTGCACTTCGTTTCGCTCTCCAATCTCCGTCCACCCCTCCACATTCACATGAGAGTGGAGGCGGCTCCCCTTTCCAATGACCACGTGTTCTCCAACGACACAGAAGGGCCCCACCTCGACATCAGTATCGAGCGTGGCCTTGGGATGGACAATCGCTGATGGATGTATCTTCACACCTGCCCCCTTTAAAATTGGTCAGCTTTCAACCGCGCTCTCTCGACCATGTGCGCATCCGACCTTGCGGCCTGGACGTTGACACGTAACGATGATTGATTACTGCGTTTCGGTCTTTTCTTCCATCACCATCGCCGTGACCACAGCCTCACACACCACCTCATTGTCGACGAATGCCTTCCCCTGCATCTTCCAGAACGGCGGACGTTTCTTGAGGACGTCGATCTCAAACCGAAGTTGATCACCCGGCACGACCGGCTTTCTGAATTTCGCTTCCTCAACTCCCGTCAAATACATGATCGTTTTGCCGACCGTCCCTCCCGACTTGAACACCAGCACGCCTCCCGCCTGTGCCATGGCCTCGATGATCAATACCCCAGGCATGACGGGGCGCCCCGGGAAATGGCCTTGAAAAAACGGCTCATTGATCGTCACATTCTTGATCCCGACGATTCGCTTATGTGGCTCAAACTCTTTGACCCGATCCACCAACAGGAAGGGGTACCGGTGGGGAAGTAATGCTTGAATTTCAGCCTGCTCAACCGATGCCATTGACCTGCCTCCTCTCTGTCCTTGACCTAAGGGTTTTGCCGATCAAATTCTTTGACGACCAACTCCGTCACATCCAACGCAGCCTGGTGATAGAGCACGACGCGGAGCACCGAATCATTACCCTTGTCGAGAATGGCCGCATAGCCTTCTTTTTGAGCGACGGCTTGCGCGGCTGCCGCGATCTTTTTTGAATATTCCGCGACCATTTCACCTCGCTTCTGCTGAACCTCACGATTGAACTCTTGCACCCGATGCTGATAGGCCTCCACCTTGCCCCTCAACTGTTCTTCCTTCTCTTGCCGGACAGCATCGGTGAGCTTGGTATTCGGGTCTTCCAGCGATTGCTGCAATTCCTTGAGTTCCTGCTCGTCAGAATTGATAATCTTCTGTCTGGTCTGGGCATAGCCTGCCATATCTTCCAACGCCGCCTTCCCCGCCTTGCTTCGCTCAAAGACGAGTTGTTGATCCATCACCCCCACCTTAAGCGGATCTCCCGCATAAAGAGGCGCGGCCCATTGAGCCACAGACCACAGAACAGCCAACACGATCATTTTGGTACGATTCATCATCATGACCTACCTCCCGCAGACACTATGGATATTCGCGGTTGAGCGCTTCGATTACTTGGTTTGAAATATCCAACCCGTCTTCATGATAGATGGTTGCCCCCCCCTTGCTCTTATCAACAACCACCTGCACCCCCAACCCCTTCGCCACCTTGGCAACCACCGCTTCGACCTTGTCACGAAACCCTTCCAGGACATCCTTCTGTTTTTCTTGAACTTCGCGATTCAACTCCGCAGCCTTTTGTTGATACTCCTGCATGCGTCGACGAAATTGTTCCTCCCGCTCCCGTTTTGCAGAGGGACTCAGGATGGACGCTTGTCGTGCAAAATCCTCCTCCATCCGCCGCAACTCCCGCTCCTCCGACTCCATCAACGCCTGTCGATTCTTGGAGAACGAGGCCAGAATATCCTTCGCCCGCTTCCCCGCATTCGTTTCGTTCAAGAGGCGCTGGGCGTTGATCACCCCTA
>JAHBWO010000190.1 GCA_019636945.1 Nitrospira sp.
ACAACGGTTGGTGGCTGTCTTCTTAGGAAATGCGATGAGTTAGACCGTTAGGAGGATCCAGCGCCGTGAAGATGACGAGGCGGTTTGTAGCATTACGGGACAGTGGCCTCGGTGAGGCTGTCGCCTCTTTCGACAGCTTAGCGAGTGAACTGACTGAGAGAATGTGGCGCGAGATCACTATCGAATCCGGTCTTATCAAGGTCTTCTTTTGTAGTATGAAGGCCGTGTTGATTCCGACTGGATCAGGGTTATCTAGGAAGTGAAGGAGGTGTCATGAGTGTAGAGAGATCGGCCGTAGGTGAGGGGCCCGTTCTTGTGCAGCGAGTGTCCAATGGATGCGGGCGCTGTTTCCGTCGAGGAGTCATGGTGTTCAAGGGACGCGCCATCGATCGTCGGTGCCACTAGGCACGGCCGCCGAGTCGGCCTGATCGGAAAGTGAGGCGCGGGGCAATCAGCCTCATGCGACTGAAGGATTGCCGAACGTGATTCCGGCCAGATGACGGCCCCCGTGGTTTCACGCAAGAGCGGGCCATTTTTTGATTGCTACCAAATCCCTCCAATCTATCTCCCACTCGCAGATCACAAGAAGATGACATCCATAGGGTGCAGCCTCCATTTTGTTTTGTTCGGGGAAGGCACCAGGAAAAAAACGAGAGCGGAGGCGGGTCTCGAGAGCTCTTTTGCACTTGTGGAAGTATTGGAGGGGTTTAGGCTCCCCGCTTGGTACCGGCGGGCCTGCTCACTGCCCCAGCGCTCGACCTCAATTCCCTTGACTGTTCCTCTCACCGAGGCCTCCGCTCACTTATCAGATAACTCCATTTTTTAAAGAATCAATCGCCGAGTTAATTACGACCGTCCTGGCCCCTCCGATCCTAGGCATTTTCCTAATCATGCATACAAAGATTACTGGAACCCTCCTGATCCAGCCATTTGAGGCTCACTGCACTTGTCTGAGTATCACACGAAGCCTAGAATCATGGCCTCTCCCATGCCACCGAAAACGATCAAGAAGAGTTCTTCATCCAAGAGAAGGCCGCCACGGGGCGCACGACGTGTGGACATTAGGCCAAGGCGTCGGATCGTGCCGTCTGTAGAAGAACTATTCACCAAAGCCTTCCATTTGAGTCCCTATCCAATTGGAATCACTGACCTGGAAACGGGGCGCTGTCTAGAAGTTAACGATGCCTGCTTGGATCTCTTTGGGTTTCAACGCGATGAAGTGATAGGGCAACCGGCGTTAATGCCGAGGATTTGGCCTGAGGCTCAGGAGCGGAGTCGGCTAATTGATCGGGTGAAATCTGATGGAACGGTTCAAAATCTCGAAGTCGCCGTCCGGTCGAAGCGTGGAGAAATGCGGCAAATCCTCATCTCGGTTGATCTGATCGGGTTAGGAGGTAAACATTGCCTGCTGACCACTGGCCACGATATCACTGAACGCAAGCAGGCGGAAGAGGCATTGCGTCGGAGCGAAGAGCGGTGGCAACTCGCCGCGACCTGGACAACCGATGGGATATGGGATTGGGACGTTACCGGACATACCGTGTTTTTATCCTCGCGGTGGAAACAGGTACGTGGCTACCACGAGGACGAAATCGGTGCAGAAGAGGTTGAATGGTCGTCTCGGATCCATCCGGAGGACTTTTCACGGGTGATGGCAACGGTACAATCCTATTTCAACAAAGACATCCCCACGTTTGAGTGCGAATATCGTACAAGGCGAAAAGATGGAACGTATTACTGGGTCAACGACCGTGGGATTGCGGTCTGGGACGCACAAGGACAAGTGATTCGCATGGTGGGGTCCGAAACGGACATCACTGAACGTAAGCAGGCGGAGGTAGAGCGACAGAAGTTTGTGTCGCTGGCCGATCAAAGCCTCGAGTTCATTGGGATGTGCAACCTGGACTTCAAGCCATTCTATGTCAATGAAGCCGGCCGGAGGCTTGTCGGACTGGACTCGCTCGAGCAAGCGTGCGCGGCGCACGTGAAGGACTATTTCTTTCCCGAAGACCAGCCGAGGATCATCGGCGAATTTTTTCCCAGTGTCCTGCGTCAGGGGCACGGCGAAATCGTGGTACGCTTCCGTCACTTCAAGACCGGCGAGGCGCTGTGGATGATTTACAACGTGTTTCAGGTCATGGATGAAAACGGTCAAGTGGCCGGCTACGCCACGGTCAGTCGCGACATCACCGAGCGCAAGCGGGCGGAGGAGGAGCTCCGCCAGCTCAACGAAACGCTTGAGCAGCGCGTCGTTGAGCGGATGGCTGAGCTTCGTCGGTCAAACGAACGGTTGCGCGCTGAGATCGTTGAGCGGAACGCCGTAGAACTCTCGCTGTTCAAGAGCGAAGAGCGGCTTCAAAGCATGCTGGATCACAGCCCGAACTTGATTTTTATGAAGGACCTACAGGGCCGCTACCTCGATGCCAATACACAGTTCCAGCAGACATTCCATCTCACAAGGCAGGACATCATTGGCAAAACGGATCATGATATTTTCCCACTCGAGCAGGCTGCTACCTATCGTGCCAATGATCTCAAAGTCATAGCTGCGGGGCGGTCGCTCCAGTTTGAAGAAGTGGCACTGCAGGATGATGGGTTCCATACGAGCATCGTATGGAAATTTCCGCTTCGGCAACTCGACGGCGCACTGTACGCAATTTGTGGCATTGTGACGGATATTACGGAGCGGAGGCGGGCGGAGGAGGCACTCCGTTGGAATCAACGTGAGTTGCAGGAGTCACGAGCACAACTTCAAGACCTGGCGTCGTTGCTCCTCAGGGCTCAAGACAGCGAACGCCAGCGAATCGCCCGCGATCTCCACGATGACTTCAGCCAGCGACTGGCGGCTGTGACGCTCGATGTGGCGGCGCTCGAACGGAATCCCCCACTCATGCCGGAGTTGCTCAACAATGCCCTGGAGCCGGTGCGTGAAGAGCTGGCCCAGCTCGCCAACGATTTTCGCCAGTTAGCCCATCGCTTACACCCCTCCTTGTTGAAACATGCAGGGTTGCAAGCGGCACTCGAAGAATTTGTCCAGCATGCGATGCAGCGAACCGGTCTGCAGATCACGCTCAAAGTCAGCAATGTGCCCGATTCGCTCCCGCCTGATCTCACCATGTGCTTGTTTCGCATATGCCAGGAAAGCCTTCAGAATGTGGCGAAGCATGCCAAAGCGACGGACGTTCTGGTTAAGCTGAGTGGCTCGTCTAGAATTATTGGCCTGTCGGTGACGGACAACGGGACAGGATTTGATGTGCAGGACAAGAGTAGTCATCAGAATGGAATGGGGTTGATTAGTATGCAGGAGCGGCTGAGATTGCTGAATGGATGTCTGAACATTCATTCCAGGGCGGCGAACGGGACCAAGGTTTGTGCCTGGATTCCATTTTAGGAGAAGAAATTGTGACCCGTCCACGCATCCTCATGGCGGATGACCATTCGCTGGTGCTGGCCGGTATCCGGAGATTGGTCGAAGAGCTCGCAGAGGTGGTCGGCACCGTCGAGGACGGTCGAGCCTTGCTTAACGAGGCACAACGGCTGCGACCGGATATTATTCTCCTGGACATTTCCATGCCTCTGCTGAATGGCATAGACGCAGTCAGACAACTCACGAAGCTCATGCCGGAGAGTAAATTGATTTTCGTGACCATGCATGCCACTCCGACCTACGTTGCTGAGGCGTTTAAGGTTGGGGCGGCAGGTTATTTGCTCAAACAGTCCGCGGCGGATGAGCTGAAGCAAGCCATCCAGGCTGTGTTGAGAGGTCAGCACTACATGACGCCGTCGGTGACCAAGGGTGTGATCGGGGCGGCCCTCCATCCGATAGAGCGGCCGGTCTCGAAGCGGCCCATCACTGCGCTCCCACCACGTCAGCGGGAAGTGCTGCAGCTCATTGCGGAGGGGAAAAGCACCAGGTCGATTGCTTCCATTCTGAACATCTCCGTCAAAACGGTCGAATACCACAGAGCCAGGATCATGGAAGAGTTGAATCTCCACTCAACTGCCGAGCTTACCCGATTTGCCGTGAGCGAAGGCCTGGTGGGTCTCTGAACAACGCAATCTTTCGTTCATCCCCTCGTTCAGTACATTCACTCCAGTAATGTTTCATCGTATTCCTAGGAATGTCCTAGTATCACGCTGCGAGTCTTTCACATACGATACACCCCGTTCACGCGGATCTCATCCATAAGGGGGTGGTCCATGGTCCTTGCCGCAATCATTGTGCGAGTACATCGTGCACTGGAGCAGCTCGGCACCGACTGTTCCATGGAGGAGCTGGTGGATCTTTGTCCGGAGCTCACCTGGAACCAAGTGTTCCTGGCGATCGACTACTTGAGTCGGGACGGGCAGATTCGTGTGACGCTGGATGGGGATAGGACCTATCGAGTGCAGGCTCATCACATCGGCAGTGGTCAACTTCTCCTGCGGCACAGGCTCCTTTGTAAATAGTCTGTAAATTTCCCTCCGAACCAGGGAATCCCCAGGTGTGCAAATGGAGTCATGGTGCTAGGGTGCTTCGCACCTAGTCTTATGAGATGTCTGGCCGGAGGATCTCAATGGACCTATCACAACAGGTACCACGCAACGACTCTTCGACACCTGAAGATGCGGAGGTGTCTATGGAACCTCAGGTGATTCCCGAAACCAGGTCGACTCCCAGCAGCCCCGCCGTCAACATCTGCTGCACACATCAACGAGTGATTGATGACGTCCTGACCAGAGGCGGCAAGCGAACCGGCAAGGTTCGATGTCTTGAGTGTGGGACCATCTTCGATGATCCCTATCAGGGTTCGAAGTGATGTGACCTGCTGCGTGAGGGGGTACGACCTCGCTCGCGTGGCGCCTCATTTCAGGGGATGGTTGTGCCCCACCAGCACATGCTGCCCTGTCTTTGGCTGTGCGGTATTCAGCTACACACATTTCTACCGTATTGCCGCAAAATACCTCAGGTCCATCCAGAACGCTCAGATGTCGTCCCATGATGAGTATCCTCCCGTGTATTCAGGCATCCATCCTTTTCGGTAACTTATATCGTGCTGTCTCGGCGGCGATTCCGTGTGGCATTCAAGATGCAACCGAAGAGTCTCCATTCGAAGACACATGAGCACATAGGACCAAGCCTGACTCATGAGGAACGGCTCTGGTCTCTCTCAGCTGGACAACCACTCACTCAACAGATCAAGAAAGGAGAGGGAGTATGATGCACTCACTCATTGCAAAAGAGTCTCGCAGACAGAAGACGGCAGAATCTCTTCAACGTCAGGAGCCGGCTGTACCCCAGAAGGAACCAGTCCACAGCCAGCCTGTTTCACTTCCAGACGACCGGCAGGCTCGTATCACGGATCGCGCCTATGCACTCTACGCCGAGCGTGGGTATCGGGAGGGGTATGCGCTCGACGACTGGTTGGAAGCCGAGCGGGAGATCCTCGGCCTCGAATGCAAGGCCTAACGAGGTCCAGCAGGGGTGTCTTGGGTGGATCATCGCGTCGCAAAACGAAGGAGGAACCCATGAGACAGCAATCGCGTAGTCAGTTTGCGCCGGTCCTGTTATTGGTGGCTGGAATATGGGCCATCACCGGAACAACGTATGCCAATGACGCAGACACGAAAGGCAAGGTGGAGATGGCCGCCGCTGCCAAAGTGACGATCGACCAAGCAGTCAAGACTGCGTCCGAGAAAGTGCCGGGCACAATCATCGAAGCTGAGCTGGAGAAGAAGCATCACAAGTTCGTGTGGGAGGTTGAGGTGGTGACAGCAGACAAGAAGGTGATGGAAGTGCACATCGATGCCGACACAGGGGCCGTGATCGACGTGGAGGAAGAGCAGGTGAAGCCGAAAAAATCTCCGAAGATGAGATGAAGGGCATCATAGAGGAGAGCTGCGAATGCACGATTACTGGTTGAACGAGCTCTACTGGTGCAGAGTGACTCGATTGTGGCTATTGGTGTGTATCGGATGCCCTGACTGTAAGTGAGCCTGTTCCTTGCCTTGCGCGAGAAGAACAGAGTCCGTACCATGGCGATGAACGCGACTACCGATCTGGTCACACACGAGCAGGGAGCTGTGTCATAACCATGGCTAGGGAAACGTGCGGGATTCTTTCACGGACCAATTTCCACCGGTTGCTTGATGCATTGAGTGCGAAAGGGTATCGCCTTGTCGGACCAATGGTCCATGACGGGGCGGTGGTGTGGGACACGATCCAGCGAGTATCGGATCTGCCAATCGGCTGGCGCGATCACCAAGAGCCGGGGCGATATCGGCTGGAACAGACTGGTTCGCAGGAAATCTTCGGGGTCGTGCATGGACCGCAATCGCTAAAGCCTTTCGCCTTCACGCCGCGTGAACCGCTCGTACAGATTGAGCGGAGCAAAGACGGATTCACTACAAGGTCTACACTTCCCTCATCAGAAAAGGTCGCGATCATCGGTGCCCGTGCCTGTGACCTCGCAGGATTGGGCATCCAAGATCAGATTTTTCTACAAGGCGAGTATCAGGACCCCTACTACGCGACTCGCCGTGGGGG
>JAHBWO010000191.1 GCA_019636945.1 Nitrospira sp.
ATCCGCGGACGATGCCGCCTGATCCTTGGATCCCCAGCACCCAGCGAGTGTGGCGGCTTCCACAACAAGCCCGACAGTCAGTAGAAATCTTAGAGTTTGTAACGATCGCATTGCAGTCTGCCTCCCTTGTGTGAACACCTCTTTCGTACGGTCAGCATGCCGCGAGGCTGAGTAACGGTCAAACAAAACCCCATTTCCAAAAATCCGCAGTCAGAGGTGGGTTCTACTTGATCGAACAGTTCGTACATGTCAAATGGCGAGCCGATCACATTAGACATACGTTGTGGCCATCCGACTCTGCGGTAAGGAGGCCGCAGACGCATGACATCTTGTGCGGAGCGATTGCCTCACCCCAGTAGGCCAGCCATACAACTTACTGAGAATCCAGAAAAAGAAATTGAGTTCTTGATGGTCCGGAGTTTGCGTGAGACAGGTATGAAATCGGCCCGTGGCTCAACACCGCTGGGGAGGCAGTTAATGTACGAATACGAAAAAAGAGTTGAAAGACAATCGACTGTCACTGAAGTGGCAGAAACGCCTCCTGCACCGGAACTATCGATTGTGATGCCCTGTCTGAACGAAGCAGAAACTCTCGGAACTTGTATTCAAAAAGCTCAGACATTCCTGACTCAGCATCATGTGGTTGGTGAAATCGTGGTCGCCGACAACGGCAGCACCGATGGATCGCAAGAGATTGCGATGCTGATGGGCGCGCGTGTCGTGCGGGTCGAGGCAAGAGGATATGGCAATGCCTTAATGGGCGGAATTACCGCCTCACGCGGCCGCTATGTCATCATGGGCGATGCGGATGACAGCTACGATTTTCTTGATTTGAAGCGATTCATCGAAAAGCTGCGAGAGGGCAATGACCTAGTTGTCGGATGCCGTCTACCCTGGGGAGGTGGAACGATTAAGCCGGGCGCCATGAAATTCCTGCATCGTTGGTGGGGCAATCCCATGTTTACGGTCATGGCCAGACGATGGTTTAGCGCCCCGATTCACGACGTAAACTGCGGATTGCGTGGATTTTCGAGAGCCTTGTTCGATCGGCTAAATCTCAGATGTACGGGGATGGAATTTGCGAACGAGATGATCATCAAGTCGAGTCTCTATGGAGAACGTATCGCGGAAGTGCCTGTCACACTCCATCAGGATGGCCGCACAGCCCATCCGCCTCACCTGAGAACCTTTCGCGACGGGTGGAGAACCCTTCGGTTTTACCTGATGTACAGTCCAAAATGGTTGTTCGTGATTCCGGGTATCGCATTGGCGCTGCTAGGGGTATTGGGATATGCCATAGCGATGCCCGGTTTGACCATCCGTGGCGTGACGTTCGATGTGCACACTCTCTTATTTGCCAGCCTCGCGGTGCTCTGTGGGTACCAGTCGGTTACCTTTGCGATATTTTCAAAAACCTTTGCAGTCAGCCAAGGCTTGATGCCGGAAGATCCCAGGCTCGCAAGATTCTTCCAGGTCATGAATTTGGAGCGAGGGCTCCTTTTTGCTGGAGTTGGAATGTTCTTGGGAGTTGGGCTGCTTCTCGCGGCAGTCTGGCAGTGGTGGCAAGCAGGCTTTGGCCCTTTGGACTATGAGCGCATAATGCGGATCGTGATTCCTGGTTCTATGCTGACCGCACTTGGGTTTCAGACCGTGTTATCCAGCTTCTTCGCCAGTATCCTTGGGATGCACCGGAAATGAAGGCCGAAACAATCCAATCGCACGAGTTTGACCACTATGTCAGAGACTATGATCAGCTGCTCGATCAGGGCTTAGCGGCAACGGGTGAAGGAAAAGAATATTTTGCTACAGGTCGCATCGATTGGTTGAAGGCCTGCTTGGAGCAGTTGAGAGTTTTTCCCCGTCGAATCATGGATTACGGATGCGGGACAGGTTTGGCCGTACCATTACTGCTGGATCGATTTGCTCCTGAGTCCGTGGTCGGGGTTGATCCCTCACCCAAATCAATTAAAAGGGCGAATCGCGACTTTGGTTCTGTTCGTGCAATGTTTCGCAATTCTTCTCGGTATGCCCCGCAAGAAGACGTCGATCTCGTGTACTGCAATGGAGTCTTTCACCATATTCCGGTCGCCGACCGAAGGACGGCCCTACGCTTCATCTGGCATTCTCTGAAGCAAGGTGGCTACTTTGCTCTCTGGGAAAATAACCCGTGGAACCTTGGCACAAGGTATGTGATGAGCCGTGTTCCATTTGATCGAGATGCGGTGACTTTGACAGCCCCCGAAGCGACGCGTCTACTGCAGACGGCAGGGTTTCATATCGTGAGAACCGATTATCTCTTTATCTTTCCAAAGAGTCTCAGCTTACTTCGATGGATGGAACCGCATCTTTCGCCATATCCATTTGGCGCGCAATATCTCGTATTGGCCCGCAAGGCCGGCAGCTTGTCCAACCGTGCATAGCGACGATCATATGCCGACGATGAGAACTATCACGTCCTCTTCAATTGAATCGCATTCAACTACCCAACGTTGGATGGTTTGGCTAGGTCATCATGAAGAGACTCTGAGGCGTACAGTCCTTGTGGCTATCCTCTATTTGCTCCCCGCGGTGTGGATACTCCAGCCTGTCGTCCTCGACCCGGATATCTGGTGGCATCTTCAGACAGGTAAGTGGATCACAGAGCACGGCACTCTTCCGGCGACAGATCCGTTCTCGGCGTATGGAGAAGGCAAACCATGGGTCGCCTACAGTTGGCTGTTTGAGATAAGCATGTATGGTCTTGTACAACTCTGTGGTGAGAGGGGGATTCTGCTCTATACCCTGGTTGGGGTTTGGCTGACGATGCTAGTCTTGCATCGGATCATCGGAACTCGATGCTCCGATTTCGTGTGTATCAGTGGCCTGTTGGCTGTCAGCGTTGTCGCTTTGTCTAAAATGTTCACGCCGCGCCCATGGTTGCTCACGATTCTCTTTTTTGCGATCACGTTAGAGGTCGTATTGTCGCTACGAGAAGGCAAGCATTTCCGATGGTTTTGGCTGCTTCCCTTTGCTTATGGGGTCTGGGCCAATATTCATATCCAGTTCATTTATGGGTTAGGCTTGCTTGGCTTGGCCTGCGTGGCGCCGCTGGTGGATCGCTACGTGCCGCCGTTCAAAGATGCTCATGCGACGATGACAACAAGGAGATTCCCGCAATGGGAGAAACTGATCGGCCTGACAGTGTTGTGTGCGCTCGCCACGCTCGCCACGCCGTACCATGTGCGGCTGTACTCGATTGTGATCGAACTCTCGGTCCAGACAGGGATGTGGGAATATACACAGGAGATGCAAGCACCGACATTCCGCACTGTGGCCGATTGGGCTATGCTTGCAATGTTTTCGTTTGCCTTGGTCTGGCTCGGACGGCGGAGAGCGAGGTCGTCATTTGAAGTGTTGTTGATGTGTGTCGCGGCGGCTTCCGCGTTTCGCGGCCAGCGAGACATCTGGTTTCTAGTGCTGGCTTCTCTGGCGGTTCTTGTGTTGCAGCAAATGCGTGAATCTCGTGAGCACGTTTCCATTGTGCCTCATGGAAGGCTTGTGCTGGTCACGCTGGTCGTCGTTGCCGGCGTCATGTGCATCCTGGGGTATCGAGGGATTTCAGAAGCGAAGATTCACGAGAATACGGCGAAAGTCTATCCCATCGAAGCAGCAGCTTTCGTCGAGCAGCAGAGATACACAGGTCCGCTCTACAACCATTTTGACTGGGGGGGCTATTTGATTTGGCGTCTTCCGTATCTCAAGGTTGCGATGGATGGACGGGCGAACATTCATGGAGACGATCGAATCAAGCGTTCGATTACGACCTGGACAGGTGGTCCTGACTGGAAAGAGGATCCCGGACTTAACGAAGCACAGGTTATTATTGCCAAACGTGATGTGGCACTCGCTGCTCTGCTGCGCCTTGATCCACGATTTCGCGTGGCCTATGAGGATCAAGTTGCAGTTGTGTTCGCTCGTTCTGAACGACGTACGGAGTCCATTCCTTCCTCGACATTCCTGCCTTCCACGGTTGCCGAAGCGCTCACGAGGACGTGGTAGCGGCTGGCCTTTGACTTCTGTTCTTATGAGCTTTCTCACCTCTTAGCGCATCTTTTCCTTCAACGTTCTAAGCCCTCTCGGTGCGGCAACGCAATAGTCGTGTTTCTTCAAGGGGGCCAAATGCTTCCTTGAGCTGGCATGTTGCGGTCAAGTGTGCAGGCGGTTTGTACAAGAAGCCGAGGACATCATCTCGAAGTTCCTGGCCCTCTCTATCGATGTGGTCGCGTTGCTTTCGCCTGCTGGATGCGGTACCGGAGCCGCATCCACAGCCTGTTTGGCAAGTCTCGCCTGAGGCGCGAAAGCCTCAGTTCATGAAGAACAAACCGGTTTATCCTGAGAAAACAGTCAGTTTGGGTGGTGTATGAACTGGCCGCTGCTTTGCAATGTCTTGAGGCAATGCGGAACAAACCTCTAACACGACACCCCAGGGAAAAGGAGGTGAGGAAAAACCCGAATAATAGAAGCGTGCGTGAATAGGGAACTAAAGACGCAGGAGTTAAGCAAAATGTTCAAAAACCAGAAATCATAACGTTACACAAAAGAAAGGTAACCACCATGTTGAATGCAATTCGTCAGTTTGTGAAGGAAGAAGAGGGCGCTTCGGCTGCGGAGTATGCACTGATCTTGGCTCTTGTTACCGCTGGCATGGCGGCAGCGGCGTCTGGGCTTGGCAACGCCATTACCAATGCTATTACTACCGCTACGGGCCAAATAACAGGTAGCTAATAGTGGGGCTACTGAGCGCCCAGAAGTAAGTGAACCCACGGTAGTCTAGAAACGGTTGGCCATGAGTCATGAAGGCCAACCGTTTTACCCCGCGCAGCGATTTGAATGGGAGCGGATCGCACAGCGAAGAGGACTCAAGCGACCATGATGCAATATACGATAGCTCTAATGCCGCTGCTGATGACGGCAATCTATACCGATCTTCGATGGTCTCGCATTCCGAACTGGCTCACCTTCCCGGCAATAGGCATGGGTCTTTTCCTTCAAGCCTGGATTGGTGGACTGGATGGCGCATTGTATAGCTTGGCTGGAGTCGGCGCAGGATTGGGACTGTTTGTACTTCCCTATGCCTGCAGAGCCATCGGAGCGGGCGACGTGAAATTGATGGCGGCCATCGGTTCGATCATTGGCCCAGCTGGAGCGTTTTCCGTGGCGACACTCTCAGTCTTGGCCGGAGGGCTCTATGCGCTGGGTGCCATGACCTATCAGTGGGGCATCGCCGCCACATCCAGGAAGCTAGCATTTGCTACGTACGGTGCCGTTGTGACCGGAGGAGCGACTGGGGTGGGGGATTTACAGTTACCGTTCAAATTACGTTATGGGCTGGCAATTGCCGCGGGCACCCTACTGTTTCTCCTTGGCCTCAATCCTTTCGGGGGGTAGGCGTTTCACGGAAATCCGCTATGGTTGATTCAGCAAGAGTGAAACCAATGAACGTAGCGCAAGTACAAAGTTGGATAGCAGCGATTGAAGAGGAGGATGGGCAATGAAGCGGTATCGACCTCTGGTGTTTTTCGGATTGGCGGTAATCCTGGCAGTGATAACCAGCGTCTTCGTGTTTTCGTGGCTTCAGAATGAGAAGAACCGGTTGCTGGCGGCGCCGTTGCCCACAAGCAAGAATGTACAGGTCCTGGTGGCGAGTGCGGATATTCCCTGGGGAACGAAGCTCGCTCCTGAAATGACGTTGATGCAAGAGGTCCCTCCCGGGGCAATTCCCGAAGGACACTTTACGACGTTGGACGCGATCAAGGATCGGGTATTGCTCGTGGATGTAAAAAGAAACGAGCTGTTTCTGGAATCGAAACTGGCGCCGGTAGGGGCTGCCGGCGGAGTGGCGGCAGTGACGGACCCGAACAAGCGGGCCATGTCGGTCAAAGTCGATGATGTCATCGGAGTCGCCGGCTTCATCAAGCCTGCCGATCGGGTGGATGTCATGGTGACGATTGAGCCGGAAACAGGCAAACAAGGCCATGTGATTGCGAAGGTGATTTTGGAGAATGTGAAGGTCTTGGCGGCCGGTACACAAATGGAGCGAAAAGGCAAAGACGAAGAACCGAAACCGGTGCAGGTGATTACGGTCGAGGTCGATGTGGATGAGGCGGAGAAGCTGGCTCTGGCCTCTACTCAAGGAAAGCTACGGCTCGCATTGCGGAATCCACTCAACAGCGAGAAGGTGTTGACAAAAGGGGCACAGGTTGGAGCGCTTCTAAATTCATACCGACCCAAGCAGGCGACTAACGGGGAAGGCGGGGCCCGAGTCGAGATTATCAAGGGCGATGTCCGTAAGGAAATCACGTTCTAAGAGTCAGGGAGGCACGGCAATGTTGTTCACACAGCATCGATCTCAGGTTCATGGGCAATGGGTAGTCGCTTTGGTCTGTTGCGGGATGCTTTTGGCAGGTCCCTCGGCCGTCATGGCAAAGAATAAAGACCTCCAACTGGTGTCACTCTCGAAGGACCCTCAGCAGCTGAGTTTGGTC
>JAHBWO010000192.1 GCA_019636945.1 Nitrospira sp.
AAAACCACTGTGCCGGACAAGCAGCCTTGGTCATCGACGATGAGACGCCAGACCCGTTCCAAGAAACGGGTTACGCCCTCGACGCCTCTGGTACTCCATGGTTTCATTGCCTCCAGCGGTCCCATGAACATTTCATAGAGCCGTACCGCATCCGCGCCGAACTGGTCGATCATCTCATCGGGATTGACCACGTTGCCCCGCGATTTGGACATCTTCTGATTATCTTCGCCCAGGACGATGCCCTGATGCACGAGTTTCAAGAATGGCTCAGGCGTGCTCACCACACCGATATCGAACAACACTTTGTGCCAAAACCGAGCGTAGAGGAGATGCAGCACCGCGTGCTCGCTACCGCCGATGTACAAATCCACCGGCATCCAATAGCGTTCCTTGGTCTGGTCGACAAGCTGGGTTGAGTTCTTCGGATCGATGAATCGCAGGTAATACCAGCAGGAACCGGCCCACTGCGGCATGGTATTCGTCTCGCGCCGAGCGGGCTTACCGGTAGAAGAGTCGGTTGTCGCCAACCAAGTCTCCAAGTTTGCGAGCGGGCTTTCACCGGTGCCTGATGGCTTGAAGTTGCTCGTCTCCGGCAATATCAGAGGAAGCTGTTGTTCAGGAATCGGACACGCTTCGCCATCAACCCAAACAATCGGAAAGGGTTCTCCCCAATAACGTTGTCGCGCAAAGAGCCAATCCCGCAGCTTGTAGTTGACCGCCTTAGTTCCCTTCCCTTGCTTCGCAAGCCACTCAGTAACTGTTGGAATCGCCTCGGAGGGAATAAGCCCGTTGATCGAAAAACTGCCGTCACAGGTCGCTGAATTGACGACGGTCCCACGGCTCGTGTCGGTAAAGGCCGCTTCCTGCACATTCCCCCCGACAATGACTTCGCGAATCGGAAGCTGATATTGATGTGCGAAAGCCCAGTCACGCTCATCATGCGCCGGGACCGCCATGATGGCACCGGTCCCATAACCCATCAGCACATAGTCGGCGATCCAGATCGGCAATCGCTCCTGGTTCATAGGATTCACGGCATAGCCTCCGGTGAAGACTCCCGTCTTTTCCTTGTCAAGCTCTTGCCGTTGAAGATCGCTCTTCCGCGCCGCATTCTCGCGGTAAGCCTGGACAGCGGATTTTTGCGCCTCGCTCGTAATGACATCGACAAGAGGGTGTTCCGGCGCAAGCACCATATAGGTCGCCCCGAACAGCGTATCAGGCCTGGTCGTGAACACTCGAATGGCGCCCGCCCGATCGGCGAGGGCGAAGTCCACCTCCGCACCGATTGAACGTCCGATCCAATTCTTTTGCATCTCCAACGTGCTGGCAGGCCACTCCACAAGCTTCAGGTCCTCCAGCAAGCGATCGGCATAGGCGGTAATCTTCAGCACCCACTGCCGCATCGGCTTGCGAATCACATCGAACCCGCCGACCTCGCTCTTGCCGTCGATGATTTCTTCGTTCGCCAACACCGTCCCCAGCTGTGGGCACCAATTTACCGGCACTTCCGCCACGTAGGCCAATCCCCGCTCGAAGAGTTTGAGGAAAATCCACTGTGTCCAGCGATAGTATCCGGGATCCGTCGTGCTGAGCTCGCGCTCCCAGTCATACGAAAGGCCCACGCGCTTCATCTGACGCTTGAACGTGGCAATGTTGTCCGCTGTCGTCTTGGCCGGGTGGATGCCGGTTTTCACCGCATACTGTTCTGCGGGAAGACCAAAGGCGTCCCAGCCCATCGGATGGAGGACATTAAATCCCTTCATCCGTTTATACCGGGAGACAATGTCCGTCGCGGTATACCCTTCCAGGTGACCGACATGGAGCCCAGACCCTGAAGGATAGGGAAACATATCGAGGCAGTAGAATTTTGGCTTACTGGAATCGTCCGCCACGCGAAACGTCGCATGCTGATCCCAATATTGCTGCCACTTCGTCTCGATCGCGCGGTGATCGTATCCTTTGCTCATTGATCGCTCATCACTCCCTCTGTCAAAAAAGACGAAGGACTCTAACATAGCGCCTCGGGGGTCACAAGATTTCTACCCGGCGAGGAGCCTGTCCGGGATTGCCTTCGTAGCGAGACGAAAGAGATGCGGCAAGCTGCAAGGCCGCAGGCCCAGAAAAACCGGAAGTGTATTCGCCGAAGTACAGCAAGGATGTTTCGAGGCCGGGTACGACACAGATGGCCCTCGATCGTTTGTCGCAGTAGAAAAGGTAACTGTCGGACAGGCTCCTACGGTTTGCTATACTGCGCCGCACATGGGACTTTATTGCAAACATATCTTCCCTCGCCTGATGGATCACGTCATGCGTGGGGAGGAGTTCCAACGATTGCGCACGGAAGTCCTCCAATCAGTGGCCGGCGAGGTGCTGGAAATCGGAATTGGGACCGGGCTTAATCTTCGTCACTACGGACCCAACGTGTCACGGGTGCGGGCCGTCGACCCCAACCCCATGCTCCCTGCGCGTGTAGCAGAACGGCGTGGGGGTGTGTCCTTTCCGGTTGAGATTTCCCATCACAGTGCCGAACGGCTTCCCTATGATGATCGCACATTCGATTGTGTGGTCAGCACATGGACACTCTGTACGATCTCCGAGCCGCTACGTGCGCTTACAGAAGTACGGCGTGTTCTGAGACCAGAAGGCAGGTTTCTCTTTTTGGAACATGGTCGGAGCGACGACCAGAAGATTGCCCGCTGGCAGGACAGACTCAATCCCGTTCAGAACATCATCGGCTGCGGCTGCAATCTGAATCGCCGGATTGATGATCTGATCGCTCAAGCCGGATTGACCATCACTCAGCTCGATCGATTTGCTATGCAGGGTGTGCCGAGAATAGGTGGAGAAATGTATCGCGGTACGGCCACCAGTTTACCTTAGTTTCACAACCGACCATTGAGAAGCGGTGCGAACCCCGTGACCGAGAAAAACTGTGGAAGCGGAGTAGGCGGCAATTGTGAGCTTGACTTGGCACTATGCACCAGATGAGCCACCCCAAACGCTCTCGCAGCCGTCAGACAGCCTTCATCATCATCCATAAACAGGGATCGCGACGGCTCGAAGCCCAGTAATTGTTGACAATTCGGCCAATATTCCGGCCGCATCTTGAGATAGCCCACTTCGAACGCATCGACAATCCGGTCCACGTAGCCATCGAGTCCCGTCTTGGCCATTTTGACGGAAACTCCCGTCGAATGGGCGTTCGTCACAATCGTTATCCGCTTTCCGAGTTGCCGAAGATGGTGCAAGAATGCCTCCGCGCCAGGCAAAAAGCCGATCATGTGATCCAGTTCCTTGTGCATCGCCACCACATCAATCCCAACCCGCCTTGTCCAATAGTCCAGGTCAGTCCACTCGAGCTCTCCTTCCACTGATCGGTACATCGCCATGAGACGAGCACGTGCTTCTTCGAACGGGATGGCATGAAGTGCCGCATACCGACGCGGCAACTCCTCCTCAAAAAAGAAGTTGTCGAAATGACGGTCCAGCAACGTGCCGTCCATATCGAGGAGCACGTCATCGATCCGGGACCAATCGAGGACGTGCTGAGCGCTGGGTGCCGAGTGTTGAGTCATGAGAAAGAGTATAGCGGAACAGCTCACGAGAAGACGAGGCGGGTTGTGTTTATGAAAAACCATGTGTTACGGTCCGATGCATCATGCCGCGCGCAAAATCGAATCCAAAACAAGAACCGACCCTGCCCTTGCTCCCGACTGAGGGTGGACCACCACCGCTCGTTGCCATTATCGGCAGGCCCAATGTGGGGAAGTCGACGTTGTTCAACAAGATTCTCGGCGCGAAGGTCGCGATTGTCGATGACGTGCCTGGCGTGACTCGCGACCGCAACTATGCCGATGCCACGTACCGCACCAGAAAGTTCAGACTGGTCGACACAGGGGGGTTGGATCTGTCTTCGTCGGACAGCATGTTGACCTTAATCCGCCGTCAATCGGAACTGGCGATCGCCGAAGCGGATATCCTCATCATGCTGCTGGACGGCCGGTCAGGATTGACCCCGCCGGACCATGAGGTCGTGAAGCTCTTACGCGGCGTGACGAAACCGCTGTTCTACGCCATCAATAAGATCGATACGCCGAAATCCGAGCCCTTACTCGCCGACTTTTACAAGTTGGGCGCCGACGAGCTGTATCCCATCTCCGCCGAACATGGTCTCGGAGTGGCTGAACTCTTGGACGCCCTCTACCCACTACTTCCCGCACCCGAGGAATCAAACGAGCTGCAACAACTCCCCCGCGTAGCTATCGTAGGCCGTCCGAACGTCGGCAAATCCACGCTCGTGAACGCGCTGCTGGGAGAAGAGCGCGTCGTCGTCAGCAACGTGCCGGGAACCACACGCGATCCGGTCGATTCACTGGTGACCCACCAGGATCAATCCTACGTCTTCACCGACACTGCGGGGATCAGGCGTCGTGGCAAGATTGACCGAGGCATAGAAGGCTACAGCGTTCTTCGATCGCTCCGTGCCATCGGACGATCCGACATTGCCGTTCTGCTCTTGGACGGAGTAGAAGGCGTCACAGAACAAGATACCAAGATCGCCGGGGCGATTCTCAAACAGGGCCGTGCCTGTATTCTCTTGATCAACAAGTGGGATCTACGGGCCGGGGACCAGAGCGCGAGACAAGCCTATGAGCTCGAGTTCCACCGCCGCTTTCCCTTTCTGGCCTGGGCCCCCGTTTTCTATGGTTCAGCCCTCAAACCGGAGTCCATCCAACGCCTGTTTCCTTTGCTCAAGGACGTGCACGGGATGTTTACCAAGCGCGTCTCCACCGGCGCGTTGAATACCTGGCTGCAGAAGATTCTGGAGACCCATCCATTGCCGGCTCGGAAACATAAACCCACAGCCGGGACGAAGTCGGCCTTTATGACTCAAGTCGCCACCAAACCTCCGGTCTTCGTATTGTTCGTCGGCCATCCAGAAGACATCACCCCCGCATACCTGAAATATCTGGAGAACCAACTCCGCGAGACCTACCTCTTCACCGGCACACCGCTCCGCATTATGGTGAGAAAGAAGTAAAGGATAGTCCCTGCGTATCGTTCGTCGCCTCGAGGCTATCCTCACCCGCCCGAGATGCCACGGAATGGCGCGATGAATCCCGCATTAGCACGAGCGAATTGCTTGGCATCATAGTTTTGAGATCCTGGCCCATGAACCAGTCTCAACCACTGTGGCAACATGGCACAAGTGCCCACTCTGAGTCATGAACTTGCTGGAAAATGACAAACCGTTTGGCTGTCTGAATGTCTCATCGCAGCCATTCCGCTGTTGTATCTCGGTTCATATTGAAGCCGATTCGTCCTTAGCAGTGTGTTGACAAACTCTACGCCCTTCTCCAAACAGGCCAACCCTCCCCGTGACTGACCGAATCTAGATGCCCTGCAGGCTGTTCAGAAAGGCCGCAGCGAGCGAAGGGGCGAATCGTACTCCGGCCCGTACGTTGAGCCTCTGAGCGACGTGAGAACGCCGCTGGCGGCCTTTGTCAACAGCCTGTTAGCTTCTCCCATCCAAGATCAAATCCGATTTCAAGTTGACTCCCATTCTGACCTCATGATATTCGCATAGAATAACCCTCGGATCTTGGGGCTGATCACCTCATTCCCCTTTCGCACAAGAGGGAGTCTCTATTTAGACAGATCCCAACGTTCACCTCTAGCCGGACTTAGCCTTTTCATGGTGAATCAATTTGGACAGGCTCGACAATTATTGGTTGCGGTGTTTCTCATGGGAGTCGTCAGTGCCGGTTGTGCCACAGCCAGTCTCGCGGACGGCGACAAGCCCCAGGCGCAACCCGCTGACCCGCTTCCTTTCGAAACTCAACTCGATACCCAGACCATTCTCCAGGCCCAGAACGACGGGACCACACCCAAACAACCACTGGCTGAGGAAGTCGTCCCAGTACAACCACAGAACGATCTACCCCCTGTCCTGCAGCCGCAAGAGCCCGAGTTACCGCCGGCTCAGGCCACGGACACCACTCCAACTATTCAGCCGCCAGTGGATAGTCCCCCACCAACTGCTCAACAAGAAATTGTGGAACCGGCCCCCGTTCGTGTTGACGTCAATCCATCCATCGAGCTGACCGGCCGGGTCTGGCGAGCCAAGCCAGGGATCGTGTTTCTAAAAACACCGATCGGGCTCATGTCGCTGAGTTCAAAAACGACGCTGAAGTCTCTCCCGGCCTCGCAAGAAGTGTCCTTCATGGTCCACGACGACTATATCGTCATTGATATTGTGCGGCGGACTGAT
Organism: Nitrospira sp.; assembly: GCA_019636945.1. Taxonomy (GTDB): domain Bacteria; phylum Nitrospirota; class Nitrospiria; order Nitrospirales; family Nitrospiraceae; genus Nitrospira_D. The sequence continues at coordinate 6,272 of JAHBWO010000192.1, forward strand.
GGGACTTTCGTCCACCGCTATCTCACCGGACCGTTCAAACGAGACAGCGCAGACAACACCAAGTTGCTGCTATGGACACCCACCAGCGGCATGAAGGCCTTCCACATGGGGACCTATGAATCTGCACTCACCGCCCCCAAGAACGGGGAATTTGTGACAGTGGAAGTAGACGGCGCGGGAAACATTATC
>JAHBWO010000193.1 GCA_019636945.1 Nitrospira sp.
ATCCACTACGTCGACGCAGGAACCAGCGGAGGAATCTGGGGACTGAAAGTCGGCTACTGCCTCATGGTCGGAGGAGAAGAGGCCGCAGTGCAACGGCTCGCTCCGTTGTTCAAAACCCTGGCTCCGGACAACGGATGGGCCCACGTCGGCGCCGTCGGGGCAGGACACTATGTCAAAATGGTTCATAATGGAATCGAATACAGTATGATGCAAGGCTATGCAGAAGGCTTTGAGCTGATGTCGAAAAGCGAGTACAAACTGGATTTGGGACGCGTCGCCGATCTCTGGATGCACGGCAGCGTGGTGCGTTCTTGGCTGCTGGAGCTCGCCGTCGGCGCGCTCAAACAGGATCCGAAGCTCGAGCAGTTGAAAGGGTATGTGCAAGACTCCGGGGAAGGCCGCTGGATGATCGCCGATGCCATTGAAAAGGACGTCCCGGTCCCCACATTGACGACCGCGCTCTTCACGCGGTTTCGATCACGACAAGAGCAATCCTTTGCGGAAAAGATGTTGGCGGCCCTTCGCAACGCGTTCGGCGGTCACGCGGTCCGTCGATAACGAGACCAGCTCACTGAGGAGACTTCTATGGCGCCGACGAATGGTCCACGCATCGACAGCAATCCTGCACAGGAACCGCTGCCGCCGGTCGAACCCTGCACCCTCGTCATTTTCGGTGGTTCGGGCGATTTGGCTCGTCGGCGCCTGATCCCTGCGGTCTACAACCTCTTGCTCGACGGATTGCTCCCGTCTAACTACGTCGTGCTCGGCCTCGGCCGCACACCCATGAGCGACGAAGAATTCCGTTCAACGGTTCGTGACGGCGTCGTCAAACACTCACGCCAAGCGCTCATCGAAGATACCTGGACCGCATTTTCCCAACACCTGTTCTATATGGCAGGAGGCAACGATGAGACTCAGACCTTCGCTCGCCTGAAGGAGCGGGTCGAAGAACTGGAGCAGAAGTTCCAACTCCCGGGAAACCGCATTTTCTATCTCAGCATTCCCCCGAGTTCCTTCACCGACGTCTGCGAAGGGCTCTCCCATTCAGGACTCGCCGGCACGCCCGGAGCCCGTGCACCGTATACACGCATCATCGTTGAAAAACCGGTCGGGCGCGATCTGGCCTCCGCCCAAGCGATCAACCAGGTCACCGGCCGAGTTTTCGACGAATCGCAGATTTTCCGGATCGATCATTATCTGGGCAAAGAAACCGTTCAGAATCTCATGGTCGTCCGTTTTGCCAACAGCATCTTTGAGCCGATCTGGAACCACAAATATGTCGACCATGTCCAGATCACCGTCAGCGAAGCCGAAGGGGTTGGAACCAGAGCCAGTTACTACGAAGAAGCGGGCGCGCTCCGAGACATGATTCAGAATCACCTCCTCCAGCTGCTCTGCCTGGTGGCGATGGAACCGCCCTATTCGCTGGACCCGAACGTCGTACGAAATGCCAAAATGGAAGTCCTCCGCTGCCTGCGGCCCATCACTGCCAAAGATGTGGATACCTGCACCGTACGAGCGCAATACACAGAGGGAAAAGTCCACGGAACACCGGTGCCGGGCTATCGCCGTGAAAAAGGTGTGAAACCGGACTCCACCACCGAAACCTATGTGGCAGTCAAATGTTTCGTCGAGAACTGGCGGTGGTCGGGAGTCCCTTTCTACCTGCGCACAGGGAAAGCGTTGCCCCTACGAGCCAGCGAGGTTGCCGTTCAATTTAAAGAGATCCCGCAGATCCTCTTCAATGCCAACCAGCAAAATCCTCAAGCTCCGAACGTCTTGGCTTTAAAGATTCAACCGGAAGAAGGACTGTCCCTTCGTATCGTCTCCCGCGTACCTGGCACACGCGCGCAAACCCATCCGGTAGAAATGAACTTTAAGTACGGAGAAGTCTTTGGTCGTCCATCTCCGGAGGCCTATGAGCGCCTCCTGCTCGATGTGATGGCAGGGGATGCATCCCGCTTCATGCGACGCGACGCCGTTGAAGCCTCCTGGGCTTGGATCACCCAGATCCTCGAAGCATGGGAAAAATCAGGACAGCGCTGGCTCCCTGAATACCAAGCCGGCACTTGGGGGCCGGTCGAAGCCGATCGCTTGATCCAAAACGACGGCCGGACCTGGCGGGTGCTGTAAGAAGCGCGCTGAATATCGGAATCAGGTGGACAAAGCGGATTCAATCTTCAGCCGTATGGCTTCTTTCTTCGCAAGCCCTCCGATGAAACTCACAAACTGGCCGTTCGTGTAAAGCGCCAGCGCCGGGAGCGACGAGACTTCCAATTCCGCGGCAATCTGAAACTGTTCATCGACATTCATCGTGAGGATCAGGACTCGCTCAGCCAATTCTGCTTGCATCAACTCCAGCTCTTTCATCAGAACCTGGCAATGACCGCAGCCCGGTTTCCAAAACTCCACCAACACCGGCACGTGACTCACCTCTACCACCCGATCGAACTCTCGATCGGTCACCGATTGGAGCTTCGACCTCATGCTTGCACAGATCCCGCCAACAACGGCTTCAGAACCTGTGCCACTCGTTCAGCAAAGAGCCGATAGCCCGCGGTGGTCAGATGAATGCCGTCGTTTGAGTAGTTCGCCGCCAGTTGGCCGCTCTCAGGCTCTGCCGTCGCACCAAACAGATCGACGTAGGCAATACCCTTTGAACCGGCAAACTCCTGAAGCAGCTGGTTCAACTGACGTCGGCGCCCCACATGCTCTTGGACCCATTCTTGTCCCTCTCGGCTTCCTGCCGCATCCTCGACGCGTATCGAGGGAATGGTCACGGGAATCGGCAAGCCCCCCATTCGCAAGACCTGGTCGTACATGCTGATGAGATTGTCAAAGATATCTTGCAGTGAGGCATTCCATCCGAGATCGTTCGTCCCGCCAAGAATTGGTACATAGTTCGGCTGGTGATCGAGGACATCTCGTCGAAACCGTCCAACCATCTCTCCCGTCAGCTCACCACAAACCCCACTGACACGAATCTCTACGGCATCACCCAGATACGACTGCAGAAACCGTCCATACGGAGTGTCCCGTCCGCTCGGGTTCTCCCTCGTCGGAGACTGGAACCCCGCCGTCAGACTATCCCCAAAACAGATAATGAGAGGTGATTGACTCATTGTGCAGGTCAATTCTACCGAGGCCTCCGATGTCATACAAGCCGCTCGTACAACCTCTCTTCAGCGCACCATCGCGAAGAATGGCGATTTCCTTGACGAATACCGGATCTCTCGGTAGGTCTTACTCTTATGTCCACGAACGTCACGTCGGCGCAGGAGATGCTTGCGGCTGCTGTTGCAGCACGAGGCGCCGAAGATCCTGAGATTGTCTCCATCAAGCGTGTTCTGAAGCTGTTGGACAAAACTGCAAAGTCGAATCGAACGTACGGCTCCGCCAACCCAGTTGCTCAGAAATTCTCGCATCAGCTGTTCGAAGAACTCACCACGCATCTGATCACCTATTCCAAACTCACCTTCCTCGTCCAGCGAACGGCGCTCCTGTGCAAAGAGTGTGTGGTCTATCAGGCGGAACAGGATGGCGGCGGGGAAGGCCTTGCATTTAAGCTGTACGCGGACGGCATTCGAGAATTGGCCCTGCATCAAGGCCTGACCGAAGAAGATCTGGGATTCTTCCTGGAGTCCCTGTGGGGTGGGCTTGATCCCAGCAAGGACGATGATGACATTGTGACGCGCATCTGGGAAAAGAACCTTTCGAGCATCTCTATCGTCACGGCCGAAGAAGTCGCAAAAGCCTCCGTCGGGAATGAGGGCTTTTTTCGTCTGGATAGCGGAATGAGTTTGTCCGATTCGACACTCCGAGAACTGTTGGATCGTGAACGAAGTCGTGGCCGGCACGCAGACACAGGGGCTGGAGAGGGAGACAACACGAAAACCTCCGGTAGCGCTTCAAGTAACCGCTTCCAATCAGGACTCGTCGGCTACGAAGTCTCCGAAGAAGAACTGGCCACGCTCGCAAGAGAAATTGAAGCAGAGAGCAAACAAGATGGCCTCTCCTACATTTTAGATGCCATGACCTCGATTCTGGTCTCTGAGACCTCCCCAGCATTGCTGACAAAACTGTTTGGCCTGTGGGGCCACGTTGTCGAAACGCTCCTCCGCGAGGGAAAATGGACGGTGTTGGAGCATGTATTGAGCCTGCTGCATGAAACTGAGGCAGTGCGACCAGATATCAGCACGGAACACAAGCAGCAGCTCGTCTCCATCATGGACGGGCTAGGACGCACCGAACGCATCAAAGCCATCGAAAACTATCTGAATCAAAGTCCGGATGCCAACGTCGAAGGCCTGTCGACCATTTTACTCCTCATGAAGCCGGAGGCAGTCCCTGCGCTCTGCACGCTCCTGGCAAACCTCACCTCCTCGGGACATCAGGCCATCGTCGTCGAAGCTCTCACCCACTTGGCAAAAGACAAGCCGGATCCTGTGGTCAGAGGATTAATGGATCGTCGACCGATCTATGTCCGCAATCTCATCTCCATCCTTCTGACCTGGAATAGTCCGAAATTCGTTGAGCCGATCGAAAAGTTGACTCGGTATCCTGACGCACAGGTCCGGCGCGACGTCGTGCGCGCAATCGGTCGGCTCCGTCCGACCGGCTCGGGGGTGAGACTGGTGCCATTGACCAGCGATGAGGACGAAAGCGTCCGCTTTGCCGCACTGAAACTCCTCATGTCAGGCCAATATACCGCACCCTTCACTCAATGGTCTCCTCTGCTCTCCGAAAACGACTTCATGGACCGGCCCATCAGCGAACGTCGCGGCATCTTCCAGGCTATGCGGGTCTCTTGCGGAGACGAAGCGGTGCCGTACTGGCAGGGACTCCTAACGGCCTGGGCCTGGACCAATCGCAGAAAAAAGGAAGAGCTCGCGATACTTGCGGCTGAAACACTCGGGAAACTTGCGACACCCGCTGCAATCGCCGCCTTGGAACGAGGCTCAAAAAAAGGAAGTTCGGCCGTTCGCCAAGCCTGCAGCATGGCGCTGACCCAGACAGTGAAGCCCCATCGGGAACCACGCTCCGGCACCCACTCGACGGAGGGAGAGCCTTCATGACAGTCCCCAAGACAGCGCAACCACGGTCGAAGGGACAGGCCGCCCAGGCAGAACCACTCCTGACACATGAAAAATCCCTGTCCCAGAAAATCGGACAAGGCTCCGAAGCCGGCGACATTCTCGACCAACAGCTGGCGATGCTGGGGTTCCAGCTCATCACGCAACTGAATACACTCATCAAGACATCGCGCATTCATGGGAGGACGAACGCCGCCCTTGATAAACCGGTCGAAACCATGTTGACCCTGATTCAGACATTGGCCAGTGACCACCCGGTGACGCTGCGGATTCAGAATGATTTTCTCTTTCTCGGGGAACGCCACCTCAAGATCAGTGCACAACAAATGCTCGTGGCATCGAGCATGATCGACACCATGGCCAAATGGAAGATCGGGGGGTTGACGTTTAGCGCCTCAACGTCGTCCAAGGACCTTCGCGCGTTCGCCTATCTCTTCGTCACGCTCGACCCGGCCACAAAGTCACTGGAAGAACTCCGACAGGAACTGACGGCCAACGAGGTGACCGCGATCCAACTTGAGGATCCTCGCGAGCTTGCCCTCAGAGAGGACCCTGCTGAAGCGGGCCCAGGCTCGACGTCCGGCAACCGAACAGGATCAGCCTCAAAGGCTCAGCAGAAAGCTCAGTCGAAAGTCGCATACGGTAAAGCCGCGAACGAAGTCGGACAACTGACACAATCCGTGCGCGATGGCGGAACACTGAACTTCAAGCAAGCCAAACGAGCCATCCAAAACATCGTGGATCTCATGATGCAGGATGAATCGACGCTTCTGGGCCTCACGACACTCCGTTGTCACGATCAATATACCCACAACCATTCAGTGAACGTCTCTCTCTTGTCCATTGCGCTCGCAAACCGCGCCGGGTATCCCAAGATCGAACTGGCCGACCTTGGATTGGCGGCCCTGTTTCATGACATGGGGAAAGCCAACATTCCGCTTGAGATCCTGAACAAGCCGGGTGAGTTCACGGAAGACGAGTGGACAATGATGCGCAATCATCCGACTGAAGGTGTCTTGAGTCTCACCCAGCTCCGTGGCATCACGAATCTTCCGTCGCGCATGGTCGCAGCGTCGTTCGAGCACCATATGAACTTGGACTACTCTGGTTATCCCAAATTAAAAACACCGTGGAAACTCTCTCTGACCGGCCGGATTCTGATGATCGCGGATTGCTATGACGCGATGACCTCGTCACGCGTCTATCGACGAGAGCCGATCTCTCCATCCAAAGTATTGAGCATTATGTTTTC
>JAHBWO010000194.1 GCA_019636945.1 Nitrospira sp.
CTCTTCTCGTTCCGTATCTGCCGTTCTTCCTTATCGAGCTTGTCTAGGTCCTCAAGTACTGCCTATTAGACTCTCACGCGCTGTCTTCTTTCTTCTTTTCCTGTTGGTATGTTCCGGCTGCGCCAGCCCAGCACTGGTGAGTCGAGATGTGCAACAGCGGTCCGACTGGTTTGTTCGCCTCGATTCGGTTCAGTCCACTGAACAATCTCCAGTAGTCTATGATCATCCATTTTCATGGAAGGCCGAAGATCTGTCCGCCATCCTATCCCGGCTATTTCTCGAAGAGCGCGTGGGCTTAATGGATAATCCAAAGCCCGCAAAGCCCGTATTTACGACGGCAGAAATTGAGCTCGTCGAGCCGCCTGTTCGAGAAGCCTTTGGGAAGGCGTGCCCAGGGGAGTGGATCGCATTCCTTCTCTTGCAGCCAAACGCTGGCGCCACCGGAGTGACATCAGGCGGTCTCTTTATCGAATCTCATAGGTTGCATGTCGTGGTGGCCAACCACCAAACGATGGTCGGAAACAATTCGGATGAATTGGTACGAGTGCGAGCGAACCCGTTTTACTCCATTCAAGGGAGCGGCGGAGTACTCGCATTCGAACCGTCGAGGTTTAGACTCACCACAAAAGCCAACTGGTTTGGTGGTCACCGGGCTTCAGCCAGCGAACTTATCCTCGACCATTCAGCATTCCTCTCCTATGTCACGCACGCGGCACCACGCGAGATGCCCACCAGCGCTCCGTCACCAATCAGACAGCAGAGCTCAGCGGAGGCGCTCACGTCTCCCGCTGATGCATCAGTCCAGGGCGGCCCTCACGACCAGCCCATGCTGCCTCAGATTCAGGGAGAAATCGAACGGCTGAAGCAGGAACTGGCGGAGAAAGACCTGGAAATCGATCGTCTCAAGGCCCAATTACTCAAGTCCGGAGCCAGACCCTGATCGAGTTTCGTGTCGATACTACTGCCATTCACGTTGTCAGGCTATTCTCTGTCCGCTAAGGGTTTCTCGGCGAACCCCCAAACCTTCAGAGCGATTACTGCTCGGTGTTCTGGCCAATTGCAATCGTCCGCCATGCTGCCGTAGCCTAGCGGGCGATGCAGACAGAATTTCTCATTTCGCCGGGCGAACAACCGAAACGGCTGGATATCTTTCTGGTCAACCGTGAGCCGAAACTCTCTCGTGCGGCGGTGCAGCGGATGATTTCAGCCGGACGGGTGCGCGTGAACAATCAGTCGGCTAAGCCCAGTCAGAAAATAAAGCCGGGCGATGTGGTCGACCTCGACAAACCCAAGCCGACCCCCTTACTGATCAATGGGCAGCCATCAGCACTAGAGATTCTGTTCGAAGATTCCGCCTGCCTCGTTATAAACAAACCTGCAGGAGTCGCAGCCCATCCAGGCCCCGGTCATTGGGATGACACCCTATTGAATGCGCTTCTCGATCATGCCTTGCGGGCGGGAGTCGTCGGCATGTCAGGACTCGTCCATCGGTTAGACAAAGACACCTCTGGCGTCATGGTCGTGGCGAAAACAAAGACCGCGCATGGCCGGCTTGCGGTGCAGTTTGAACAGCACTCGATCACGAGACAATACGAAGCCCTGGTGCAAGGCGTCCCTCAGCACTCCCATGGCCGCATCGCGCTTCCGCTCGGAACCGATCGCAACAACGTGAAACGCACGTCTCCCCACACGCTGCATCCAAAGGCCTCACTCACTGAGTATTACGTCGAAGAGGTGTTCGGTGCTGCGGCCGCGCATATGGTGCTTACCCCGCGGACCGGCCGCACCCACCAGATACGAGCCCATCTTCACGCGATTGGTCACCCTATCCTGGGAGATCCGGCCTACGGTGCAGAACCTGTCCGTGCGCTGGAAGGATATGGGGTGCCGCGCGTAATGCTCCACGCGCACAAGCTGGGTTTCCATCATCCTCTGACAGAGCGTTATTGCGAATTTACGGTGAAGCCACCGGCCGATTTTCGCGGACTGAGTGACGAACTACGTTTCAAGACAGAGAGGCAAGGCTGAGGCCGAACACAGTGAATAGCCTCATCCTCCGGCGTGTGTGATGAGGGTGTATGAATTCGAACCCTAGATGGAGAGGCTGGAAATATCGCGATGCAGATATTGCCGTTGGACGAGGAAAAACGGAAAGCGTCCAAAGGCCAAATGGCATCCCACCAGATAACATCCTTGCTGCGTGCCGAGTGGAAGTGACGTCGTCCATCGGACCTCGAACAGACTGGTTCCCGGTTGTGATTGCAACGTGGGATTATGAAGGCTCAGGACCTGCCCGGTTTGTGGTTGTTGATCGAGCAACAAAAGCACGCCGCCGGAACTGACATTCAATGAGTGAGCCTTGCCCGAAATCACGGGAGTTTCACGCCGCTGCTTCCTGTCCAATTCGTAAAGGCAGGGCGTTCTCACCGCGAATCGAGCATCGAGCCGCCGTTCCCGGAGGACCTCAGTCAGTGGCAGGTCTGTGATGTTGTCCACAACCAGCGGTTCGACTGACGGGGTGGGATCAACCGAACTGCGTAGCGATCTGAGGATTCTGTGGATAAAATTTGAGGACATCAGATGGTCCTTCTCGCTAAAAGGTGCGACGCGAAATCCTTCTTATAAGAAAGCAATTCAAGTGCCTCAAAACGAGAAAATATTCCGCACGCCAACCGACTGATTTGTGTCGGAGTCTGTTTCGCGCAAGCACCGGGAGTCATAAATTACGCGTCATGGCCCCGTCACATTTGCCGTCCCCCTGACAAAGATGAACGGCCTGACGATAGGCCGCTGCCGGGACGTGCCGAGGATCGAATAGCACAAACTTGTGGATGGCTTGTGGATGGGGTGTGTGCGACTTGTGAAGCAAGGTGGATATCTCGACATCTTGTTTTTAGCCCCTCCCTATGGCAGCTTACCCGCGCTCATGATGTCGGTCACAGATTAGGCAGTTACCACGTGAATAGAGTCAGCACGACGCCGGTTGAGATTGTCGTCACCGGGGGAGAATCGTCAAAACGGATCGACGTCTTTCTTGCCAATCGTGACCCGACCTTTTCCCGCTCGGCCTTGCAGCGGCTGATTGGGGAGGGCCGCATTCAAATCAATGGCCAACCAGTCCGGCCGAGTCAAAAAATCCGGCCGGGTGATCGAATCAGACTGGAAGTGCCACGCCCGGAGCCTCTTGATCTGAAGCCTGAGGCGATCCCTCTGGAAATTCTTCACGAAGACTCCGACCTCTTGGTCCTGAATAAACAGGCGGGCCTTGTCGTGCATCCGGCACCGGGGAATTGGTCGGGAACGATGGTGAACGCCTTATTGCATCACTTTGCCACGGCGGGCGTCACTCCCTCTCACATCGGCGGAAAAGAGCGGCCGGGCCTTGTTCACCGGCTCGATAAGGAAACGTCCGGGGTCATGGTCATTGCCAAGACCGATCAAGCGCACCGTGCGCTGGCGGCCCAATTCAAATTGCACACGATCACCCGCGTCTATGAAGCGTTGATTTGGGGCGTGCCGAAGAAAGGGCACGGCCTCATCGAGCTGGCTATCGGACGCGATACGAAAGAGCGAAAGAAGTTTTCGGCCCGCACCACTAACCCCAAAGCGTCCGCCACGGACTACCAGGTGGAAGAGCGATATGGGAAAATTGCCGCACAGGTGCGGCTTTCCCCCAGGACAGGGCGCACCCATCAGCTGCGGGTCCACCTCACCTCGATCGATCATCCCATTCTGGGCGATAAAACCTATGGGGGAGCAAAAGTCATGACGGTGGCAGGCATCCCGATACCCCGGGTCATGCTGCATGCCCGGACGCTGGGATTCACACATCCCACGGGCGGGGAGTATCATGAGTTCGATGTGCCGTTTCACCCGGATATGGAGCAGGTGCAGCATCTCCTTCGCGACGCCTTGACACAGGGGAGGCCTGCCGGCAGTGATGTGCAGTCAACAAAACAGGAGGCCGACCGTTCAAGTCGGCGAGGGTGAGGAGAAGCGAACGATGGAAACCAGTGCCGTGCTCGATCGGATCGGAGAGCTGATTGCGCAGCTCAAGGGATATGCCGCCAAGTTACCGACGGTCGTGCATCTCGCATCCGTGCCGACCGGGGTGAAACCCAAACCGGAGGCCGTGGAAGCATTTGAGCAGGCGCTCTTGCGATTTCGAGAGCAGAGTGGTCGATCGCCATTCAAGGGATTGCAGGAGTATCTGCTTGAATCGTTGGAAGCGTTCGAAGTCGGCAATGTGCTGGGCTCGGTGCAGCCGCTGATGGCGGTGCTTGATCAGGTGGAGCGGATGCAACGGGATAAGGAAATTAAGGTCACCCCGGCGGAGGACAAGCGGATGGGCGAGTACCGTGCGGCGCTGATCAAGATTCTGCCGGGCAATCAGCCGGAGTTAGAGGGTGCCGGACGGGGCATGTAGCCCTGCAATCAGCAGGGCACATTGATGATCTCTGAAATGAATCGCCAATTTGGAATTCAGCCCTCAGAGAGCAGGACTGGTCGAGCGGTTAGTGTCCCATTTTCGGTCCCGCAGCGTTGGCGCCGGCGGTGACCAACTGAAAGCGGACGGTCGAGTCGCAGTGTGGGCATTTCGTGCGGACCGTTTCTTCGTCGATCACGTCGTAGTGATCCTGTTTGAGCCACATCAATTGAAAACACTTCGGACAGCTTCTTACTTGCGTTCCCATAGGCTTCCTCTTACACTACGGTTAACCGATTACTCCCGTTCGGAGGGATTAATTTAGTACAAGATGCCTCCTGCTCTCAAGACCGGCCAACGACCCATCGCATTTTCCGATCGCAACGATTTCGACGCGACCCAACTGATCCATTTGTACCGGCAGGCTCCCTGGGCCAAGCATCGTGCGTTAGAGCAGACGCAAGCTATGCTGGCGAAGACCGATCTCGTCATTTCAGCGTGGGACGGGCCTCGATTGGTAGGTTTTGGTCGGGTGCTGACAGACTATGTTTTTCGCGCTTCAATCTGGGATGTGATCGTGGATCGCGATTATCAGGGGCAACAGATCGGTACTGAAATCGTACGGCGCATTCTCGACCATCCCACACTGCAGCAGGTTGAATTGTTCTGGTTGTGCACGCGCATGCCGGGATTTTACGAACGGCTCGGTTTCAGCGCAAAGGAGCAGACCGGCATGGTCTGGTCTCGAAAGCAACCATCCACTCAGTCCTAACAGACCCTCCTGTCCTTCGTTCCCATCCCTTCTACTTATTGGCACACCGGCAGGACTTACCGGCCAGAGGAGCTGTTCGGCGCCAGTCCGGCGTTCGTGTCTATTCTGCTTGAATCCGATGCAGCCGCTTCGGTGAACAACAGACGGCAAGGAAGAAGAGGCTTGTGGCCAATAACACAATCGATGGTCCGGACGGCAGGTCGAATGCGTAGGACAGCAACACGCCGGTGACGGCACAGAAAATCCCGATGAGCATGGAATACAGCGTCATTTGCGTGAGGCTGTGTGTGAGCTGGTAGGCGGTGGAGGCCGGGATGAGAATCATCGCGAAGACGAGAATTGCGCCGACCGTTTTTAAGGCAATCACGACGGTCAATGCCACCAGTGTGAGGAGGAGATAAAAAATCTGTCTCGCGGGCACGCCCGACGCCGCCGCCATTTCCTGGTCGAAGGCAATGAAGTAGAGTTCTTTCGATAGGAGAAGAATCGTTCCCAATACCGCGATGCTCAATCCGCCAATGGTCAGCAACTCCTCCGTGGTGACGGACAGCACACTGCCGAAGAGGTACCCGTAGACTTCCGGGTTATACGTCTTCATGAGGCCGAGAAATAAAATAGCCAGGGCCATGGTCGCGGTGTAGAGGATGCCGATGGACACATCCAACTTCATGCGCCCCTTTTCCTCCACCCAGCCGGTGATCCACACCGTGGCGAGACCGAACACGATGGCGAGGCTGAGAGGCGGCAGGCCGAGCAGATAAGCCAGCGTGACACCGGCAAATGCGGCATGGGCCGTTCCTGCACCGGCGAAAGCCAGGCCCCGCAATACTACAAAGACGCCGATCACTGAACAGACCGAGCCCACCAGAGCGGCGGCCAGCAGTGAGCGTTGCATAAAATCGTAGGCGAGTAGCTCTAACATTGTCTCACGAGATCAGTGAACCATCGGGGAAGACATAACGAACACATTGTATCGTGAATTCAGGCTCT
>JAHBWO010000195.1 GCA_019636945.1 Nitrospira sp.
GTTCGACATCGTGATTATCCACGCTACTCCCGAGATGATCCCGCAGATGAGCGGTCGCCAGATACAGGGAGCTGCCGTTCGTCTCTTCTCAGAACCAGTTCCATATCTCACAGGCTGGGACTTGCAATGTCGCTTGCACGCAGAGCGCCTCCTTGGCCTGCAACCAGACACTGCTCTTATCCTTGAACATCAGCCGGTCTATACACTGGGACGAAGAACCAGACTTGGTGATTGGGGCGGAGATGGAAACGCCCTGTGTCAAACTGGTGCTGAATTGCACCGAGTGAACCGTGGTGGATCTGTGACGTTTCACGGCCCCGGGCAAGTTGTGATGTACCCCATTCTTAAAGTTACTCGCTATGCTGCAGGGCCGCGGCATCTCGTCCGACTGTTCGAAGATGTCGTGATTCGATTGCTCGGTCACTGGAATATTACCGGCAGTCGTCTTGAGGGCAAGCCAGGCGTTTGGGTCTTGACTCCAGAACCTCTGAAAATTGCCTTTATCGGAATTCGGATTGAACGTGGGGTCACGTTGCATGGCCTGGCTATCAACGTCGATCTCGACCTGGCTCCATTTCACCGGGTCCACCCCTGTGGACTGACCGATTGTCTGGTCACATCGATGGCCACGCTGCTGCAAACCTCGGTCTCAGTTGAGGCCGTGAAACAGATACTGGCTCAGACCTTCACAGAGGTGTTTTCTCTTCCTGAAATCGGTGCGGGATGATAAACCGTTTGATGAACACATATGGATAACCCTCAGGGGAAAACTATGCAGGAGCTTGATACCGCAACCTTTCGTCTGGCGGTGGCCCAGTTCGATCAAGCAGCGGAGGCCATGGGGCTTGATACGAACCTCCGTGAGCGACTGAAACTCCCCCAACGCTCTCTCGTGGTCAGTCTCCCAGTGCGAATGGACGACGGACGCGTCGAGGTCTTTACCGGTTACCGTGTTCAACATGATTCCTCGCGCGGGCCTTCGAAGGGAGGCGTGCGCTACCACCCGGATGTGCGCCTTGGCGAAGTAGCCGCCCTCGCCATGTGGATGACATGGAAGTGTGCCCTCGCCGGACTTCCCTACGGCGGCGCAAAAGGCGGGGTGCAGGTGGCTCCCAAGAGCCTTTCATCGGGTGAACTTCAGCGGTTGACCAGACGCTATGCTGCGGAAATTTTTCCACTCATCGGGCCCGACAAGGATGTCCCAGCCCCTGATGTCGGCACCGATGCGCAGATCATGGCCTGGATGATGGATACGTATAGCCAGCAAGTCGGCTATGCAGTTCCCGGAGTCGTGACCGGTAAACCGCTTTCTATTGGAGGGAGTCTTGGCCGTGAGGAAGCCACCGGCAGAGGTGTCGTGTATGTCACATTGGAGGCTTTACGCTATCTCAATCTACCGATTGAGACTGCGACCGTAGCCGTGCAAGGATTTGGAAACGTCGGTGCGCACACCGCTCGCATCATGCAGCAACAAGGCGCGCGCGTGATCGCAGTCAGCGATGTCTCGGGGGGAATCTACAATCCAAAGGGATTGGACATCGCGCTGCTGATGCGACGTGACCCCAGTCAACCTCTTCATCAAACAAAGCTGGGAGACGCCATCACGAACGAGGAATTGCTTCAACTGGAGTGTACCGTCCTTGTTCCTGCCGCCTTATCGGAACAAATCACCGGCAAGAACGCCGATCGCCTGAAGTGCCGTATCCTCTCCGAGGGTGCAAATGGTCCGACGACACTGGAGGCCGACCGCATCCTGGCCGACAAGAGTATCTTTGTCATCCCGGATATTCTTGCCAATTCTGGGGGCGTCATTGTCTCCTATTTTGAGTGGGTGCAGGACCTGCAGCGCTTTTTCTGGAGTGCCGCCGATATCCAGAATCGCCTGCAAGACATCATTACCTCTGCCTTTCACCGGACCCTTCGATACTCCAGCGAACGTCGCGTTTCCATGCGAATGGCGGCGCTCATGAGCGGAATCGATCAAGTCGCTCAAGCGCATCTCCAGCGTGGGCTCTACCCCTGAGCACCCATTGGGTGCAGGCGCCCCGTTTCAGCTCGTGACGTACGACTTGCTCCTTGGCCTATCCCTGCGTTAGGGTGCGGGCATCCAGCCGGTCGATCGAACAAGGAACCGCTCGTGGATCGTAACGCGATTATCACTGCCTGGGAGCACCATTGCGCGGATGGCTGGCCACAGTTTTCAAGTCCCCATCAAGGGCCGTTGATGACCATCGATACCGTGATCGGTGGTTGTGTCGTCTACTATCTCGACAGCTCAGATGGCCTCGATGCTCAGCGATGTGCCATTCTGAAGGACTGCTTGGATGACTTGGATGATTTGACCGATGAGCTCGACGCTGAGTGCCGGCCATACTTTTTCCGACTCCGACAACTCGGACGCCTATTGCTGGACACAAAACCCGCTTCATGATCCACAAGCGCAGTAGAATGACTCTTCTCAATTCGTAGAAAAGCCACGCAGCTCCATACAGCTTTCTTGCGGGGATAGGAGATGATTCGTTACAATTTGTCGGATGTAGTTTTCCAATCCAGTTTCTGACGATAATTTCAAGAGATCACCTGACTCCACGATAGAGAGTGACGACACCATGCAAAAGACTCCACATTACCTCGCACTCATTGTCTTCTTTGGCCTTCTCTCGGTACCCACATTCACTCTGGCTGAGCCCTATGAATTGAGTGAACACGACGTCACAGAGCCAAAGGCCATTTCCAGCAACACCGTGTCCCTCTTTGGGGTCAAACTCGGCGATCCAGAAGCGAAGGCCGTCGAGACCCTTGAGACCCTGGTGAATCGGAAGACTCTTGGAATTAAAGTCGAACAAGAAGCCACGTTCATCTTCCTGCTTGATCAACGCAAACCGACAGGCCCAATGGCTGGTGTCCGGATCCAAGACGGCAAGGTCGATTTGCTATTCATCAATAACCGATTTTCCCATCGAACAAGGGGGATCTTTCGCAATGTCCTCAACAGCGAAAGCCCGGATGACATCCGAAAAATACTCGGGAAGGAAGAATACGGCGATGAAAACGTGATGGGGGCCATCCTGGCCTACGACAAGCAAGGGTTTCAAGTAAACTATCTCGGGAAAGACATCAACATCGAGTTCGCCGCCCCGCGCTAGCAGCACCCATGACGTTCTGCTTTCTCCACGAGGAAGTTAGTTGATTCTCCTCACATTCCCCAGATGATTGGCGTCTATTGGATCGGATGCGTGAGACGAAACCCGTAATCGATCAAGCTCTTTGCGGTGGTCCATCGACGATTCGAATTCAAAATAACAAGCAACAAATCGCTGCCGTTTTGAGACACCTTGGCGATCAGGCAACGGCCTGCCTTGGATGTAAAGCCGGTCTTCACACCTTCCACGCCGGGAATTCGGCCGAGCAGCCGATTCGTATTATGCAAGACATATGCGCGATAGCCGCTGACCGGTGTGATGATCTCACGCTCAGCTTTCACTAGATTTCGGAACGTTGCGTTTTGCATGGCAACTACACTGAGCTTGGCAAGATCCTCGGCCGTTGAATAATGATCAGGGTTATCAAACCCACATCCGTTACTAAAATGCGTATCTGACAATCCAAGAGCTGTTGCCTTGGCATTCATCAACGACACAAACTGGGCTTCGTCACCACCCACATGCTCGACTGCTGCTAAACAGGCATCATTCGCTGATACCATCATCATGGCCTTCAGCAGATCGCCGAGGCGAAACACTTCGCCGACTTTGATCCGTAAGTGCGTCTTCGGCGCCCGCGCGGCATTTTTGCTCACGGTTGCCAGCTCGTCGAGCCGGGCTTTCTCGAGAATCACCAACGCCGACATAATCTTGGTCAAGCTAGCAGGCGAAAGCCGTTTCTCCGTGTCATGTTCAAAGAGTACGCGTCCCGATCGTAACTCTTTGAGGAGAATGCTATGTGCGGGGATACGCTTCCAGTGGAGCGCGTGAGGAGCGTAGTCGATTGATCGACCTGCATCCTGAACGCTGTGCTGAGTTCTCGCCTGAGCTTGAAGGGGAGTGACGGCATTCCAGAGAAATGAGAATGCGATCAGAAGTGTGACCCGATACAGGTCAGGTCTGCTGTTCCACGGACGATGAGGACGGATATGATCCGCTCGTGCCAAATACCACCGCCTCGCTAAAACATGAATGATTCCCGAACCTTATCACCTTTGCTCCCGCTATCAATAACTTTATGAAAGAATCGAAGAAGGTCGGCCAGATCAATCCAGAATCCGCAGTTGAGGCATCGCGCGTAGATTCTGCGATTGATGAGGGTATAGTGGCGTTCGACCATCATAAACCCTCTGCACTTGAGGCATTGCATACATGTCCTGCTCTCTCTAACAGGATGCTGAAAAAGACGGCCTGCTACGTTATCGAATACGATTCATAATTAATGCGACACATCCGGCGAGAAGCCCCCCGCCGAGAAGGGTGGTGCCAAAATAGACGAACACGTTCGTCCCCCCGGAAGGCTGGGTCCCTTCCCATAAGTCGCGAACCCCACCCTGGACCATCAAGACTGACAACGTCAGAAGAGCCCCTATCATGAACCACCATGCAAAGGATCGAAGCGCCATTCTTCCGCTCGTAACTCGTGATCTATCCGGCCTTTTTCAACTCTAGCGAAGGGCTCCTACGCTGTCAAGAAATAGACCAGGATCGCCCGATGCTCACCCCTTCGGATCAGACCGTGCAAGGGACTTGAGCCCTCGATGAAGAAAAATGGACACGCTGCCGCTTCCGTTGTCAGCAATGGCGAGGCCCGGTTCTTCCTCTCCCGTCGTAGTGACCCGGAAAGAGGAGAGCGCAAACGGACCGGACTTCGTCCGATAGTTTCTCGGGGGATAGTGAAAAGTTCCATCGCCCTTTCCGAATAGAATCGATAAGTCGCTCGATTGGAGATTCACAATCGCCACATCAACCAGCTGATCACCGTTGAAATCTCGGGCAAGACCAAAGTTTGGACCGGCATCCGCACCAGCATCCTTCCCTGGTCGAAAGGTCGCATTGCCGTTTCCCAAAAAGGTCGTAAAGCTATCCTTTTCTCCATTAATGACGAGCAGATCGCTATTGTGATCGTTATTGAAATCGCCGAAACTCACCCCCAGAGGTCGCCTGCCGGTGGAATAGTCCTTGGGGTCGCGAAAGGTCCCATCCCCATTCCCTAGCCAGACGGATACCGCATTGGACATCGGCCCCCCGTTGGTGACGACCAGATCCATCTTCCCGTCACCGTTGAGATCAGAAAGAGCCACGGAGGTCGGGGTATCTCCATGCTCATATTGCGCTCCATGTCGCAACTCACCCTTTCCATTTCCCAGAAACACCTTGACCTTATCGTTTCGAAGGGCCACGGCCAGATCGATATGATGATCACCGTTTACGTCTTCGGCAGCCAGTGACACTGGGCTGCGATGGACCGGATACCGAGCCCCTTCTTCAAATTTTCCGTTCCCCCGGCCAAGCAGCAGCGCAACTTCATCCCCGCCTGAGCAAGCTAAGGCTACATCAGCATGTCCGTCTTCATTGAAGTCATTCATGGCAAGGGCGCGGGGCTCTTGGCACACATGAAGCTGCATCTGGTCTTTAAATGTGCCGTCACCGTTGCCAAGTAAGATGGAAACGGTATTGCTCGAAATATTCGTCGTGATCAGATCGGTAAACGAGTCGTGATTGAGATCACCGGTTGTAATCGTCGTTGGGTTCTTGCCGACTGGATAACTCGCAAAATAGTAAAACGGATCAGGTGGGAGATACGGCTCAGCCTTGGAACAACCCCACAAAGCGATTCCCATGAGGACATAGAGTCCCACCGCACTGCAAATAGCCTCCTTCGCATCACATGTCATTACATGTCATTTCCGTATAAACAGTTTGAGTGATGTCCTGCCAGAATGTTCAGAACTCTAAGAATCCCGTCCTCGGGACACGACTCCCAAGGATCAGGAGCGGAAGGGACAAAGCCTTACCGTCCTCCCTGCACAACGACTACTCAAGCATGGCCAATACACCGATAGAAAACCGGTTGACCTGTCAAGCGCTCCCGGGAAAAGAGCTAGTATACAGATGCCCCATCTGGCCCCGCAATCTCCTTTGACCCACCATCGGCCTTTGAATTTTGAGATCTGTTTACGTTATGATCAA
>JAHBWO010000196.1 GCA_019636945.1 Nitrospira sp.
GCAAAGAACGATCGGCCCTTCTTCGTTCGCTTCTGCACCAGATCACCGCCGCAATCTGGCTGAGGACACTTGACGCCCAACGCCAGGGGTTTGGTGGTCTTACACTGCGGATAGGCCGAGCAGGCGATGAACTTCCCGAATCGTCCGGTCTTCACCACCATGGGGCTACTGCATTTGTCGCACTTCTGATCAGTAGTAATTTCTTCCTTGGGGACAATTTTAATTGTCCCGTCCGGTAGCTTCTCGAAGTTTTGGGTATTCTTACACGGCGGATCGTCCTTATAGGCCGGGCAGGCGAGAAACTTGCCGTTCCGTCCCCATTTGATTTCCAACATCCGGCCGCACTTCTCGCATGGGATATTGGTCGGTGGCTCGACGATATCTTTGGGGCCGGGAATCGTCTTGGCACGTTCCATTTCCATGGTGAACGGTGCGTAAAAATCTCGAACGGCCGCGACCCACTGTTTATTCCCCTCTTCGACGGCATCCAGCTGTTCTTCGAGCTGTGAGGTGAAATCGACGTTGATGAGCTGCGGGAATCCCTTCAACAGAAAATCATTGACCGTTTTCCCCGTCTCCGTTGGCACCAACCGCCCTTCGATTTTCTCCACGTATTTGCGATCCTGGATGGTCGAGATAATCGCCGCATAGGTCGACGGACGCCCAATCCCTTTTTCTTCCAGCTCCTTGATCAGCAGGGCTTCATTGTACCGTGGCGGCGGTTGCGTAAAATGTTGCTTCGATAGCAGTCCCGGCACTGTTTGCGCCTCTTGTTCAACAAGCCTCAATTGCTCCCCTTCCGAGAGTGCCGGCAGTTGCCGTTCGTCGTCGTCCGCCTCCTGATCAGCCTTGGGTCTCTGTGATGGGGCTTCCTTATCGACTCCCTCCATATAAACAATGGTATGGCCAGGAAACTTCACAACGGTTCCAGTAGAACGGAATATATACCGAGCCGTCGTCCCCGCCGGGGATGAATCGATGCGGGTCACATCTAAAATCGCCGGCACCATCTGCGAGGCAATAAATCGATTCCAGATCAATTTATACAGATTGTACTGATCATGTTCCAAATACTGGCGGATGGACTCAGGATCACGGGCTGCTGATGTCGGTCTAATCGCCTCGTGCGCTTCCTGCGCCGCTTTCGACGTCTTGTACACATTCGGCGTAGCCGGAAGATACTCCGCTCCAAATCGAGACTGGATTACCTCGCGCGCATCGGCCATTGCCTCATTGGAAATACGCGGCGAGTCAGTTCGCATATAGGTGATCAACCCCGTCGCCCCTTCGACGCCGATTTCGATCCCTTCGTACAACTGCTGCGCCAATGTCATGGTCTTCTTCGGAGAGAAATGCAACTTTCTCGAAGCTTCCTGCTGCAATCGGCTGGTAATGAACGGTGCCACAGGGTTGCGCTTCTTTTCGCGACGCTCGATCGATTGGACGACGAACGTCTTCCCTTGAACCTCGCCGACGATGCGCCCGGCCTGTTCGGCATGTTCAATCGAGGCCTCTCCGCCATCAATGCTATGGAGCTTGGCTTCGAACGATGGTGGATTGGCACCCGCCAGCAACGCGGTAATCGACCAGTACTCTTCGGCCCGGAAGGCCTCCCGCTCCGCCTCGCGTTCGCAAATCAGCCGCATCGCGACCGACTGCACCCGCCCCATGCTGAGGCCACGGCGTACCTTGTTCCACAGCAACTGACTACCTTGATAGCCGACAATACGGTCCAACACGCGGCGAGCTTGCTGCGCATTAACAAGATTCATGTCGATCTCGCCCGGTGATTGCAGCGCGCGTTTGATCGCCGATTGGGTGATCTCGTTAAACAAGACTCGGAAGATCTTTCCCTCCTGCTTTTTCTTCTTCGACTTTCCAAGCAGCTCTTGCTCAAGATGCCAGGCAATGGCCTCCCCTTCGCGATCTGGGTCCGGGGCCAGAAACACCTTGTCCGCCTCTTCCGCTTTCTTCTTGATCTCAGACAACACTTTCGACTTGCCCTTGATCGTGACGTACTGTGGCTCAAAATCATTCTCGAGATCCACGCCCAGCTTACTGGTCGGGAGGTCTTTGACATGTCCGACCGACGCCATGACCGTATAACCGCGGCCCAGATATTTCGTAATCGTCTTCGCCTTGGTCGGCGACTCAACGATAATCAGATTTTTTGCCATAGCAACCCCGTTTCTGCCTCGCAAACTGTATCATCCGTACCAAATATCGAAGATTCATGCAACTAGATTGGCAGTCGGCACCAGTTGATAGGCTTTCCCGCAACGCTGTCGTCAGGCGTTTCGAGTGAATACAAACAGGTGAATGCCGATTGGAAGATCGAGGTTCACTCCACGTGATCTTCAAGCGTGACCACTGTGAACCTGAAAGAGCTTTCTGACATCCTGGTCAGAGACGGATGTATTGTTGACCGGGTAACTGACGGATACGCCCTCCCAACTCCAAGGAAAGTAATGTCGCGACCACTTGAGCAGCATGCAGCCCGGTGCTTTCGATCACGGCATCGACCGACCGTGCCTCATAGGACAGTGCTTCATAGACCATCGCCTCTTCGTGACGCAACGGAGCCACGGCATCGGCTACGGTGCGATCCACGTGCAACATTGCCCGTTGCCGTGCATCGACTTGTGGCAGGATCTCATCCAGTATATCGCCCGCACCTTCGATCAGTTTTGCGCCCTCCTTGATCAAGCGATTTGAGCCTCGACAAGCTTCTTCTTTAATAGAACCTGGCACCGCGAACACGTCTCGTCCCTGTTCGAGCGCCAACCTCGCCGTGATCAACGACCCACTATCGGTCGCTGCCTCGCTGACCAATACACCGATCGACAGCCCGCTGATGATCCGATTTCTCCGCGGAAAGTGATGACTTTGAGGAGCCGCACCGATCGGCAGTTCCGAGAGAACGGCTCCGTGCGATTCGATGGTTCGCCGAAGCTCCTGATGTTCAGACGGATAGGTTCGATCGATACCACAGCCCAGGACCGCAATCGTTCGTCCCTTACCTGCGAGTGCGCCACGATGAGCCGCCGCATCGATCCCACGCGCCAAACCACTGACAATGGTCACGCCGCATTTCGCGAGGTCCTTTGCTATTTCTTCTGTAACCACTCTTCCAGCGGGAGTCGCGTGTCTTCCCCCAACAATGGCCACTCCCACCGCATCCTGTGGCAACAGCTCCCCAATCACGTACAACAACGGTGGCGGATCGGGAATGGCTTTCAAGCGCACGGGGTAGTTGTCGTCAAAGAACGTGAGGATCCGAACCTTGAGGCGCGCAACTGCCATGACTTGGTGATCGATCTGCCGGCGAATCTCTGCTGACGGCCCCCGGCGAATAGCGTCTGCCAAATCAGAGCTGCACCCTGCCGCGACCAACTCACCACTGGTCGCATGCAGCACGGCATTGGATGATCCAAAGGCCTGAATGAGCTTCAGTAACGTCCGATCGCCGACACCGTCCACGGCTCGAAGCGAGAGCCACTGCGTCAAGAAGGCTTCGTCCATGCTCGGCCTCGATCATACACTGGGAGAGTCATAGAACGGCAGGGAGGATGCTTGCGACCTCGCGCGCAACCACCGACTGACACGGCACGCCGCTACAACACGACGAGATCGTACTGCTCCAGATGTAACTGACTGTCCGGCGTCACGATGATTTTTGCCGTGCAGTCTCGTTCAAGAGATTCAACGCTCTGACGCTCTTCGTCCTGGAGGAGCTCGGCGACCGTCGGATGCGCTCCCACGATAATCCGTTGCTGATCCACAGACGGCTCGATCCGTCGGATCTCCCGAAAAATCTCATACGCGACGGTCGTGGGGGACTTCGTATATCCCCGACCATCACAATACCGACAGGGCTCCGACAACGACCGCAAGAGATCCTCTCGCACACGCTCACGGGAAATCTCGATCAACCCAAGATCCGAGATCCGAGAGATCCTGGTCCGTGCCTTGTCCGAACCCATGGCGTCCACAAGCGCATGGTAGACCTTGTCCCGATTCTTTTCCCGCTCCATATCGATAAAATCGACGATGATGATCCCGCCGATTCCACGCAGCTTGAGCTGATAGGCCACCTCTTTGGCTGCCTCCAGATTGTTCCGCAAGATCGTTTCCTCTTGATCTCGCTTTCCGACAAACCGCCCCGTATTGACGTCGATCACCGTCATCGCCTCGGTATGATCGATCACCAGATAGCCGCCCGACTTCAACCAGACCTTCCGGCTTAAGGCTCGGACGATCTCCTGTTCCACACCAAGATGGTCGAACAACGGCTCGTCTTTGTCATAGAGTTGAATCCTCGCCGTTTGCTCAGGAGAAAACCGCTGAACAAAGCTCCGAATGGCATCGTATTCCTCTCGTGAATCGATCCAGAGCCGATCCACTTTCTTACTGAACAAGTCCCGGACGACACGGAAACTGAGACTCAAGTCCGAATGGAGCAATGCCGGGGCCGGAAGTTGTTCCCGTTTGGTCAAAATGTCCTGCCATAGGACATGCAAAAAGTCGACGTCGGATTTCAGCTCATCTTCCTTGACCCCTTCGCTGACCGTTCGCACGATATACCCATACCCCGGCCGCCGCACCCGGCGCATGATGTCCTTCAACCTGGCCCGTTCCTCATCTCGTGGAATCCGTCGAGAGACGCCGATATGATCGACGTTCGGCATGAACACCAGATACCGCCCAGGCAGCGACACATAGGTCGTGACTCGAGACCCCTTCGTGCCGATCGGCCCCTTTGAGATCTGCACCATCAGTTCCTGCCCTTCGCTCAAAAGCTGCTCGATCGGCTTCGCACTTTGCCGCTTCGGCCTGAGCATATCGGAATCTTTCTCGTCTTCTTCCGCTTCCACCAACAGATCACCGGGTTCCGCCTCCACCAACAAGTCGGAGACGTGCATAAACGCGGCCTTCTCCAGCCCGATATCCACGAAGGCGGCCTGCATCCCCGGCAAGACCTTCGCCACCCGGCCTTTGTAAATATTGCCCACAAAATCTTTATGCTTCGCGCGGTCTCCGAATAAATCCGTGACGACACCGCCGTCAAGCACGGCCACACGAGTTTCTTCTCGCGCGAGCGTTATCGCAATTTCATTTCCCATACACACTCCTTTTGTTTCATCGCCACCAGGGCTGAGGTCAAGCGAGTGATGCGGGCAACGACCCGGATCTCCACCTTATCCATCCGATCAGCTCCATTAGCGATAGACACGCTAATATCTCACTGAACACTGAACCGCTGTGGTTCAGTCGTCCGACATGACTCAATAAAATAAACTTAACCGCTTACGTTTGACATTCAGTAACAAGCCCAAGGCCGCCATGGTCATAATCGTAGCACTTCCGCCGTAGCTCACAAGCGGCAACGGGATACCGACGATCGGAAACATGCCCGCCGTCATCCCGATATTGACCACCACACAAAAACAGAGCATCGCCACGATCCCGGCGGCGAGCAACGCTCCCAGCTGATCTTTGGCTTTGGACGCAATTTCCAACGAGAGCCAGATCAACCCAACAAACAACGCCAACAACACCAGCACACCCATGAATCCCCATTCCTCCGCGAACACGGCAAACACAAAGTCGGTATGCCCCTCCGGCAGGAATTTCAGCTGACTTTGGGTCCCGCCGTAGAGCCCCTTCCCCAACAGTTCTCCTGATCCGATGGCAATTCTCGATTGCAGCGCATGGTAGCCCTTCCCGCCTGGATCATAGTCTTGATCAACGAACGCCATAATGCGCTGTCGCTGGTAATCATGCAAGGACCCCCAGACCCCTTCCCAGGCGAAGGGAAACAGCATGATCGAGAAGAGCAAGATCACACCTAAGGCTTGTGACCGAACTCCTACCATGAGTAACATCGCTGCATAGACTGCAACAAAGCTCAGCCCGCTGCCCAAATCCGGCTGTTTCAAGATGAGAAGAAGGCCTGGCAATACCAACAGCCCCGGGACGATGACTCGCTGTAACCACCCGACCCTTGGTGCCTTCGAATAGTAGTGGGCCAGGACCAAGACGAGGATGAGCTTCGCGAACTCCGACGGTTGAAAACTCAACGGACCCAAGGCGATCCATCGTTGAGCCCCCTTGCTCGTTCGCCCCTCGAACAAGACAACGACCAGCATCACCAAGATC
>JAHBWO010000197.1 GCA_019636945.1 Nitrospira sp.
TCTCCAAATCCTTGGTCCGGCGTCATTTGCCTGCCGACCACACTAATCTGGACCTGTTTGATCGCCTCAGGCGACATCGGCGGTAGATTCCAGGCACTATTGGTCACAAAATCGCTGATCGACGGCGGGCTCGTCGTATTGACCCCATCAATTTCATCGAGAACCCCATCCGGCGACGAGGGGTTTGGCGCCGCAGTACTGCAGCCATCGCAGCCGTAGGAGAATTGCATGTCCTCGATTCCATCGACCAAGGGCACATTATTTCTGGTCAGGCATGCGGTGCTCCCGATCCCGCATGCAGTCGTCGTGGTTCCGACTGCATAGGTCACGCATTGAAGTAAATAGACTGGTGTCCCGGCGGGAAATTTCCCGTCGATACTACTGGAGAGTGTGAGGGAAGTTGCGCCGACTGTGCCAACCGCCTTCGCCACGCCTCCACCGATGGATACGACAGACCCAACGGCCAACCCTTGACTGACCATGTCGGTAATGGCCGCCGCAGCAATAGGGAGGGTGTTGAACGGGACCGGATCAATTCCTGTTCCTCCGACGTTGGCTGAGAGGACCCAGGGTGTGACGACATCGGTGAGGAGCGGCACAACCATCGAAATACTATCTGGACCAGTATCAGCGCCAGTAGGATTCTGATCTATGGGACGAAAACCGACCGGACGGGAAATGGTCCCATTGGTCACGCTGCATGTCCCGACAGTCGGTGCGCCTGGCACATTCCCCACATAGTTATAGCTGGCCAATCGCATATCACGAGCCAGCATTTCCATCGCCATTCTGACATTCTGTTGTGTCTCCACTACCTGCTCGTTGACCGTCGTAGCTTTTTGGCTCATAACCAGCATAGACAACGCTGCACCAATGACGCCAAGCCCTACGGCGGTGGCGATCATCAACTCGATCAGCGTCATGCCGGCTTCATAGCATCGATGGTATCTGGTGGCCTGATCAGTTTTCATCGATTCAAATCTCCCGCACCGTCATTCTGGAGCGACGACCGTCCGAAAGGTCATGGTCTTGGACTGCATGGACGTCCCGCTCCCGGCTGACGCATTCCACGTGACCGTGATGACGACATTGGTTCGATTTAGGCTCGGCACACCCAATGTCGGGGCAGGGTCGCCGAGTATAGCCGTCACAGTCCCTCGCACACCGCTTATATTGGAGGCTGTCAGAGCAGCTCGCCACTGCTGACAATCCGCAAGAGCCTGTCGCTGAGTAGCCGTGGTTTGTGGACAGGGGGTTGATGCAGTTGTATCAATGTTATGGTAGTCCAAGACCCGTTGACGATTACTCTGTATGCGCTCCAACATTTCTACCCCGAAATTCGTGACCACCGTTGTGTCTTTTGACTGAGCGTTCTTCGCCATCGATGATCCCTGAAAACCGGCGACCCCCAGCATGGTGATGGCTAGAATCGCTCCAGCCATCACCGCTTCGATCAGGGTAAATCCGCCCTCATTTCCGATCGTGTGCGGGTGGTTCATACAATCAGTTTCCCGAATTGTCCCGTTACGGGCAGGTATCCTTCGCACACCAGTCGACTTTTCCTGAAGGAGTCACTGCAACCGAATAGACCGTCCCTTGTGTGGGAGTTAAGGTAATCAGTGTGGCGGTTGAACCACCACCGGCCCGCAACCCGAACATATTGAATCCAAAGTTTGCCGCTGAAATACTCGCGACTCCCTCGTTGAGGGTGACCGGAGGAAATACCCCACCAAACGTCACTGTGGCTCTCCCTCCCGTCACAGCGGTCGTTACGGTGATGCTGGTTCCTCGGCTCATTGCTGCCGCACGGGCCAGATTCAGATTGCCCGCCAGCTCCGTTGCAGCTTGTTTCATCTGATACTTTGCCTTCCACTGCGTAAATGACGGAACCGCGATCATGGTGGTGATGCCCACGATGGCACCAACAAGTGCCATCTCTATCAGCGTAAACCCCTTGGCATCGCGCAACAGACCACCGGTCATCATGGGATTCCTCTTAAGAGACACCCTCTTAGGCTGGAGGACAAAGCAAGGGACATGCCGGTCCAAATGGCCTTATCCACGTACTTAACCTCTGGAATTAATGGCGTTCTCTTTCCATTGAGACTGCCTGGGTTTGGTCATTTTTCGTGCTTTGGAGCAACAATTTTCGGCTGAGCGGCTGTACAGTTTGGTACCTCCTAGTCAGACGCTGTTGGGGGAGTGGCGGCCGGATGATGCTGATCGGACCTGCTATGCTCGTGAGGGAATGGTTAACACCTTTGCAACAACAGATCGTCCATCATCAGCCACAATGGAAGATCTCTAGATGTCTAAAAACAATCGCAAGCTTCGACGGTTTGCCATCCAAGTTCCATGTACATTTGGCAATCACACCTACAAAGCGGAAGGAACGATTTTGAATCTCTCGGCGCAGGGCTGTGCTGTTATGACGGTACAGCCACCATCGGCCTTGTCTTATCTTGCACTGCAGATTGATTTACCGGACAACACCACGCCTATCGAAATTGAACTCGCTGGCGTGCGGTGGGTTTCGGAGCACCGATGCGGATTGGAGTTTATTCGGATTTCACCAGAAATGGCGAACCGGTTAGGTTCGTTTGTCGCCGTACTTGAACACACTGCCTGACCTGGCCTCAACGCATTCAGCTACTTCACAGCCACGGCCCGGACTTGCCGGTACGTCGTCAGTCCCTTGAGTACTTTCTGAATGCCATCTTGCAAGAGGGTGACCATTCCATCCCGTATGGCGACACTGAGAATTTCTGCTGTGCGCGCCCGGCTTTGAATGAGATTCTTGATCTCTTCTGAGCCGACCAGGAGTTCGTGCAAGGCCACTCGGCCCTTAAATCCAGTCTGATTACAGACTTCGCACCCCTTCCCTCGGCAAAGCCTGAGATCCTCGGTGTAGGTAACCCCGAGCTTTTCCCAATTTCTCACCCCGTATCCCTGCACAAGCTCGTCAAATTCCTGTTGTGTCGGATGGTACTCTTCTTTGCAGTAGGAACAGATCCGTTTACAGAGCCGCATGGCGAGAATGCCCAACATCGCATCAGCAAAGTTAAACGAGTCACACCCCATATCAAGCAATCGCGTCACAGTTTCTACGGCACTATTGGTATGCAATGTACTCATCACGATATGACCTGTGAGTGACGCTTCGATCGCAATGTCCGCGGTTTCCTTGTCGCGCATCTCTCCGATCATGATGACATCTGGATCAGCCCGAAGGAATGCACGCATCGCCGAGGCAAAGGTAAATCCGATCTTTGGGTGCACTTGTACTTGCCGCAACCCTTCTTGTGTCACTTCAATGGGATCTTCAGCCGTCCAAATTTTCCGTTCATCGGTATTGATGTGTTTCAATACCGCGTGAAGCGTCGTCGTCTTTCCTGATCCAGTCGGCCCCACGCACAGAAAAATGCCATGTGGATGTTCAGACAGCTCCTTCACGGTCTGTAACACGTCAGCAGGAAAATCCATCGCTTCTAACGGCATGGTTTCCTTGGCGGTCAAGAGACGGAGCACGACATCTTCATTGTTTCCTGCCGTCGGCAGCGTTGCCACCCGCAACTCAATTTCACGGTCCTTTGCTAACTTGTATCGGATCTTTCCATCTTGAGGTTTCCGCCGCTCGGAAATGTCCAAATTGGCCATAATCTTCAACCGTGAGACGATGGCTCGACGATAGGCAGCCGGAATCCTCATATAGGTAAAGCAGGTCCCATCGACTCGGAATCGAACTGCGGTTTCTTTCCGATCCGAATAGGGCTCGATGTGGACGTCCGAGGCCGCCAGCCGATACGCCTCAGCAATAACCTGATTCGCCAGCCGTACGATGGCCGAGTCATTTTCATCGATCTCCCTTCGCTCTGCTTCAGCGTTCCGTTCGCTGCCGGCTTCATCGACCAGTTCCCCAAGAATATCCGTGATTGAGCCACCAGTTGCTTGGCCTGTTGCAACGAGCAGATATTGTTCGATATCCCGCCGAAGCCCGACTGCAAATCGAATTGTGGTCCCTGGAAACGCGCGGCGAATATCCAAGCCCTTTTCGAGATCATGAGGATCATTGGTGACGACGTCGAGCACTGTGCCCTGACGCTTTATGGGAATCCAAGAGCTCCTTCTGAGGTAATCGAAGCTGAGATTTTTTAAGAGTTCCGGATCAATGATGGTTCGTTCGTCGTACGGAATATAGGGACATTGATAGAACTCACTCAATGCTGACCCGAGTGCTGGTTTAGGGACCCGATATTTGTCGATGAGGACAGTCTCTAGGTCGATCTCTCGGGAGAGGGATTCTTCCACTGCCGCTTCTAATTCAGTCGGGTTTATGAGGCCCCTGTACGCGATACAATCCAGGAGACTCCGTTCCATGGTCTTTTTTCGAGGTGCCTTGTTCATCGGAGGTCTTTTCAGTGTCGCGACGGAAAGGACTTCTCGTTTATTCTGTGTTCCAGCGGCTTGTGCAATCATTGTAGCTCTTCCTTGTGTCTCGACAACTAGAATACGTTTTTGGATTCGTCCTCTATAATGAGGACACCTTCGCCAATCAATATTTGGCGACCCATGTCCCTGGAGCGCGATAGACAACCGGCAAACCTCGAAACCACCCCTGTCCGATATCATGGTTGTACCAGACTTCGAGACTACCTCGTGACTCCGTTCCGGTAATCGTCCCACCACTGACCACGGCGCCATGCACCTTTGCTTTTCCTGTCACCGTGATATTGCCCGCCGCATACAGCACACCGTTGAACTGAATCCCTTGGAGCTGAACCGGCGTCCGTGTCACGGCTCCATTGAGATCGGGCCATGGCGGGCTGAGAGCCTTGATCAGAGCTCCAGGTCCATGGGGATTGAGGAGGATATGCCCCTGCATCACGATCGTGGCTTCAAGATAGGAGGCCTGCAAGCGGAGCACTCCAAGATTGTCCAGGCGTGGTGGCAGCTGGTCCAGCGTATCGATGAAGACCAACCCCTGTTGGTCACCCGGCACCTGAGACGTCAACACCTCATCTGGCGAAAGTCCTCGACCTGGCTCTACCATACCGTGGGGATAGAGCAGCCCTTCGCGGTCAATCGCGAAGTAGCGCCCGAAACGCTTAGCCATCTGCTTCAGCTCTTCGTAGGTCCATTGATCCAACCGAAGCCCGGGAATCGGCGATTGTCCGTCGTGAATATTCGACGGCAGGCCCGGCGCCTGGTCTGGATCCGGTTGAGTAACCAAGACCTGTCCCCCAATCCACGCTTCCATCCAGCGATCTTCTCGCTGCGCCGTCTCGTCATAGCTCTGTCCCGTTACCGGTGCCATCCCGCTTTTGGTCGGTATATCGTTCTCATGACTGACCACCAGAGTTTCCCCCACTCGCAACTCACCCCAATGAACTCTGAGCGGTGATTCATTGCCCTGCCGGAATTCTCCTAGATGTCGGGCCACTTGTACCGCAGCCTTCAACGGGCGAAGATTCAAGGCGCCTAGTTGGAGCAAGACGGAGTGCTTGACCGAGGGAGTTGTCTCTGTGGCAATCGTGGCATCTACAGTGCACAATAGGCCAGGATTTGATGGTGCATAGACCTTGACCTCTTCGACATGCCCTAAATGGCGCATCGCGCGGAAGACGCCGACTTCCGGATCGTTCAAGACCCGTTCGTCTGTAGGATTCACCGCAAGGAACGCGATATCTGGGTGTTCTCTGGTCCCTGTAAACTGTGAACGGCCATCGGGGTCAAAAAAAGACGACCCTCCTTCTCCATCACGCTGTCGCTTCTCTCGGAGGAGCCGGAGCCGCGGATGACTGCCGGTCGACTGTGGATCATGAAACCACGCCACTGTTAGTTCGGCTGCCGCATCGGCAAGCTGTTGAGTGACAGCTCCCTGATTTCCCGCGCGAGCACTGACGACCTCCTGCCCGGATAGACTGAAGAGGGCTGACGCTAAGAGTGATACCAGCAGAACGATGACCATCGCTCCGAGGAGCGCAATCCCTTGTTGGCTTTCTGTGAGAGTTTGGTGAGACATAGTGCTCTTCCTCGCTTATGATTGAATAGAGACATCCCGCAGCATCCGGCCCCGGGGTTGATCAGAATGAATTTCTATGACGACCCGCTTCACGTGGGGGATCGCGCTTGTTCTTTTTCC
>JAHBWO010000198.1 GCA_019636945.1 Nitrospira sp.
CTTGAGACGGGACCAGGCATTCAATACTACGCAACGACCAGCATGGCGTTGACCTTGGGGGTGCGATACCACCACATCTCGAATGCCGGAATAGGGGCACGAAACTTAGGGCTGGATGCCGTGCTGCCGTATGCCGGAATGTCCTGGATTTTGTGGCGTTAGCAGAATGCTGAAAAAGTCTTCCAGCGGCGTTTTCGCATCACTCAGACGCTCAACGTACCGAAGCGTACGCCTCGCCTCTTCGCTCACTGCGGCCTTGCTGGACAGCCTTTTTGAGCATTCTGAGCTGTAGAGTGCCACAGTTCTTTCCATCATCGTGCAACGGTGCGCGAAGCAGAAACCAAGTTTTTCAGCAAACTGCTAGGACTCATGACCTTCACACAATGCGCATTGCGCCGGCGTCCAAGTCGATCCTAGAATACATCACCGAAAAGGTTCGTGGCCGTTCTACTGTCCCGCGTCGTAAACCATGCGGTCCAGCGACGACAAGAAAATTGAAGAGGCTCGTGCCAACGCTCGTCGTTTGATCGAGCAAGGACCGAAGGTCTTCATCGCCCTGTTCACGATGACCGGTGCGGCGTATCTGTCCGGATCGGTGTATACCAGATCATACTTTTCAGCATTCGGAGCCTCGTGGGTCCTGGAAGAGGTTCCGATCGCGATCTACTTCAGTCAGAGCTGGATCCCGCTGCTGCTCATTCTCTTCTTGGGGTATGTGGCCGTCACGAATCGCACGCTGATCGAGGGGCAGGGTCATGTGACCACGGCCACAGGGTTCAAGATTGCGGTCGCGGTGGTCCGGTATGGTCCGTGGTTCCTGATCGGACTTCTCAGCATCGCCACGCTACTCAGCGCGCTCGATCTTGTGTCTGCTGCGATCGGCTTCTTACTGGTTGCGATTCCTTTTCTTCTCCTCGTATGTGCGTCGACACTTGAACTCTTCGTGGTGAGATTCAGCAATATTGACCGGGGTATCGATCTGTCGAGGGCCTATCTCTCGCTCGCGGTGATCACGGCTGCGCTGTATGTTGTGCCCGCACAGCTTGGTACAAACTGGGCACGGTTGGATCAGCAAGATACCTCGTCTCTCCTGAACGTCTACCTTCGCGACGATGCGACCACGTACAAGCTTCTGTTTGCAGCGGAGACGCGGTGGTATGTCTTTCCAATCAGATATGGAGGGAACGAGCCACCGGTCAAAGCCGTCGCTGCAACTGATGTTTCTTTTGGGCTGGATCAGAACGGCTCGGCGACTCAATCAGGAACAGAGGTTCCCCAGGGTCAGTAGCCCTGTGGTCTTGCCCTTGCACCCTTGTCCACTCAATGCGACAATCTCATGAAAAATGTCGCATAATGCTACAAAGATGGTAGATCCCTGTCGCAATATGGGACAGCCGAGATCCTGTTCGCTCATTCTTATCCCTTGGAGCACGGCATGACGGAAGATTGGGGTGCGATCCTCGTTGTGGATGATGACGCGGATATGCGGGAACTCGCCTATGACATGCTGAAGGACCGTGGTCACCAGGTGACGATGGCCGGGAGCGGCGAAGAGGCCCTGAAACTATTGAGCGAGGAAGACTATGCCGTTGTCCTGACCGATCTCCGTATGAAAGGGATGGAAGGGATCGAGTTGCTGGCTGAAATCAAACGTAGGTACCCCGACATCAACGTCATTCTCATGACGGCATTCGGGTCGGTGGAGACGGCGGTTGAAGCGATGAAACACGGGGCCAGCGATTATCTCACGAAGCCCGTGAAGAAAGACGACCTGGTTCGCGTGATCGAGCGGGTCGTTCGTGAGGCGTCCCTGCGTCGGGAGGTGAGCCGGCTCAGAAAAGAAGTGCATAAAGAATATAGCTTTCATCAGATCTTGGGAAAGAGCAAGGCGATCCAAGGGGTCTTCGACCTCATTCGCCGGGTAGCCGATAGTCCGACCAATGTCCTGATTACCGGAGAGAGTGGAACCGGCAAGGAATTGGTGGCGAAGGCGATTCACTTCAACAGCAACCGGAAAGATGCCCCGTTTATCCCGGTCAATTGTGCAGCCATTCCGGAACAACTGCTGGAGAGCGAGCTCTTCGGGCACATGCGCGGGGCCTTTACCGATGCCAAGCTCGACAAGCGGGGTTTATTTGAAGAAGCGCAGAAAGGCACCTTGTTTCTCGACGAGATCAGCGAGTTGCCGCTCATGCTCCAGGCCAAGATTCTCCGCGCGATCCAGGAGAAGGAAATCAGGCGGGTGGGCGCGACGAAGCCGATCTCGGTGGATGTCCGGATCATCGCGGCCACGAACTTGACTCTCAATGAGGAAGTGAAGCACAAGCGGTTTCGCGAGGACCTCTACTATCGACTCAACGTCATCGAACTGAAGTTGCCGCCGCTTCGAGAACGGCGGGAGGATATCCCGCTCTTGGTGGAGGCGTTTCTGAAGAAATGCGGCCATGCGCGTGGGAAGGAAGTGAAGGGTGTGAGTGAGTCGGCCCTCGCCATGCTGATGGACTATGCCTGGCCCGGCAATGTGCGGGAACTTGAGAACGTCATCGAGCGGGCTGTGACGCTGACCCGAGGCGAAAAGATCTCACCAGATGATCTGCCTGCGCCAGTACAAGGTGCCCGCGGTGATCGGCGTGTATTGGACGAAGCCGCCGAACACACCTTGCCGTTACACGAGCTCGAGAAAGAGTACATCAAGAAGGTCCTCGAAAAGACCGGCGGCAATAAGTATCAGGCCGCCCATGCCCTTGGAATCGATCGAAAGACTCTGTATCGTAAACTCGCCGAAATCGAAGGTAAGCCTCACCCAGAGGAATAGCCACCACCGTCGGATCATCGCAGCGAGACTGTGAATGAACAGTCCCGCTTCAGGCCGGAGTCGATCACATGAAGGATGTCGACAGTCTTGTCATGCGTGTTGTGCATTGGACAATCCCGCTCCTCACGATCAGCATCTTTGTTGTCGATCTGCTGACGCCGGTGGGAATTGCGGTGTCGATCCTCTATGTCATTCCGCTGTTGCTCACGGTGTTCAGATCAAAGGAGCAAGAATCGCTCTATTTTTGTGGCCTTGCCACCGCCCTCCTCTGGCTCGGGTTGTTTCTCAAGCCGTCGGGTAGTTCGCTCCTGTATGGCGTGCTCAATCGTACATTGGGAACCGTGGTTTTGTGGATCTTAGCCCTGGGGTTGATTCGCTTCAGACGGCTGCAACATGAATCCGTGCAGGCGGAGCGAGCCCTGACGTCCGAACGTGTGGAGCGCGCCCATGCCGAAGGGTTGATGATGGAGGCGCAACAGGCACGGTACTACGCGGATCGAGAGGCCGTACGTGCTGGGGTCGGTCGCAAAGAAGCCGAAGGGCAGCTCCTGGTCGCCCAACTGAGGCTGGAGAGCATCATTGAATCCGCGATGGATGCGATCATCACCGTGGATGAGGATCAGAGGGTTGTGTTGTTCAACCATGCGGCCGAGCAGATGTTCGGCTGCTCCACGCAAGCAGCGATTGGACAGCCGCTCGATCGATTCTTGCCCACGCGGTTCCGCGACGCCCATCGGCATCATGTGCAAGGGTTCGGGCAGTCTGGTGTCACCAGCCGGAAGATGGGCCATCTGGGGACAGTGATGGGTCTTCGTTCCAATGGTGAGGAGTTTCCCATCGAAGCGGCCATCTCGCATATCGCCGTGGAACATCAGAAATACTATACCGTCATCCTCAGAGACATCACCGAGCGCAAGCAGGCTGAAATCGTGCTCAAGGAAACCACGGAACGGTGGCAGTTATTGATGCAATACGCTCCGGCTGCGTTGGCCATGTTGGATCGTGACCTGCGCTACCTTGCCGTGAGTCAACGTTGGATGAGCGACTATCGGCTGGAAGGTCAGAGTCTCATCGGCAAGTCCCACTATGAGGTCTTCCCTGAGATTCCGGAACGGTGGAAGATCGTGCATCAACGGGGGCTGGCAGGAGAAGTCGTACGCTGTGAAGAAGATCGCTTTGTCCGACAGGACGGGACAGAGCAGTGGCTGCAGTGGGAGGTACGCCCTTGGTACACGATCGGAGGCGCGGTCGGAGGGCTCGTCTTTTTCACCGAGGATATTACGGAACGGAAACGAGGCGAAGAAGCGCTCCATGAGAGCCAGCGGCAACTCACCACGCTGATCAGCAATATCCCGGGCTTTGTGTATCGTTGCCGAAATGATCGAGATTGGACGTTCGAATATCTCAGCGAAGGAGTATCAGACTTAACCGGGTACACCGTCCAGGAATACCTCGTACAGCGATCCATCTCGTATGGCGACAATACCCATCCGGGTGACCGGGAGCGAGTGTGGCAAGAGATTCAAGCAGCGGTGGCACAGCGTCGCCCGTACGAAACGACCTATCGGATCCTCACCAGGGCGGGGGAGGTCAAGTCGGTCTGGGAACGGGGTGAAGGGATTTACGACATGGACGGTGGCCTGAACTACCTGGAAGGGTTCGTCACCGACATCACGGAACGGAAGCGAGCGGAGCACTTGTTGCGGCAAAGCGAAGAGCGCTACCGGCGTCTGATTGCCATTTCGCCTTACGCGATCCTAGTGAATCGAGGAGATCGCATCCTCTTTGCGAACGATCAGGCGATCAAGCTGTTCGGCGCCGTGAAGGCCGATGAGATTCTGGGGAGATCGGTGATGGACCTGGTCCATCCCGATTATCACCCTGCGATTCGAGAGCGCATCCATGAGTTGGTGGAAGGCCGCGCCCAAGTGCCCATGCTCGAGGAGAAGATCGTCACGCTGAGCGGAAGATCAGTGGACGCAGAAGTCAGCGCGGCCCGATTTGTGGACGAGGAAGGTCCGGCGATTCTGGTCATGTTGCGGGATATCAGTGAACGGAAGCGACTGCAGGAACAGTTGCGAAAAACCGAGCGCATCGCCGAACTCGGGACGGTGGCCTCGGGCATGGCCCACGAAATCGGGACCCCGATGAACGTCATTCTTGGCCGTGCAGAATATCTGATGGATCGCGTCACGGACGAGCCGATCAAGAAAGGCCTCCAGACCATCATTACCCAAGTCGAGCGGATTACAAGGGTGATGAACCAGTTGCTCTCCTTCGCACGACGGAAAACTCC
Organism: Nitrospira sp.; assembly: GCA_019636945.1. Classification (GTDB taxonomy): domain Bacteria; phylum Nitrospirota; class Nitrospiria; order Nitrospirales; family Nitrospiraceae; genus Nitrospira_D. Next base: position 5,112 of record JAHBWO010000198.1, read on the forward strand.
TGAACGCGGTGCGCTTGATCTGAAGCAAGTGGTTGAAGACAGTCTCGAAATGTTTCACGAACGCCTTACACGAAGTCAGATCCAGCTTGAGTTGATGCTGGCCGATCCGTGTCCCATGGTCCTGGCCGATGCGGACCAGATGAGCCAAGTCATGATCAACCTCGTGATGAACGCCGTGCATGCGATGCCGAATGGCGGGACGCTTCGTGTTGCTCTGGCTCCTGAACCTCAGATGGTGAGACTCACCGTCGCGGATACGGGCCATGGCATCCCACGAGAAGTGATCAAGAAGATCTTCGATCCCTTTTTCACGACGAAGGAATTCGGCAAGGGGACAGGGTTAGGGTTGACGGTCGTCAAGGGCATTATTGAAGAGCACCAGGGATCCATCGCCGTTGAAAGTCAGGAAGGGACAGGAACGACGTTTACGATTCTGCTTCCGATGGCAGATAATAAGATGTGAAACGACCGCTTCCTGCGGTCATTCTTACTCGCGTCCCGTTGATCCTTTCACCCTTTACCTTTCACCCCTCACCAACGATCTCTGTGGCATCTCGCAACAGTCGATGTGTCGGTGACTGTCGTCTTTCTCGCCAATCGAGTTCCTCTACTCCATTCGGCTGCCCTCATTGTCTTGAAATTCTGCCGACTTCCTTCCCTCGCCGACGGCATGCACCTTGCTGGTTCAACAACCTAGGAGCGTGCGATCAATCGGATGGGGGCCGGAGAGGATGTCGCCTGTGGCAAACGGAAAGGGAGCCGTGCTGCTGATTGTCGAAGATGACCGAGAGATGCGCAGCCTGCTGTGTGATGAGTTTTGTGGAATGGGCTATCAACTCCGTGAAGCGCGGGATGGGGATGAAGCGTTTCTGTCGGTCCTGCAATCCGTGCCGGATGCAATCCTGACTGACCTGCGAATGCCGGCGGGAGGCGATGATTAC
>JAHBWO010000199.1 GCA_019636945.1 Nitrospira sp.
CGCATAGCTTGGCTTTATCATCGTGATGGGCAGAATGCAATCAGGCGACCACAAAACTTGACTTGTCATTCAACGCTTTGTTAGTCTCCCTTCGCGGGGTGGAGCAGCCTGGTAGCTCGTTGGGCTCATAACCCAAAGGTCAGAGGTTCAAATCCTCTCCCCGCAACCAACCTACTTAACTTCCTGATTCACCTTCTATTTTCTCTTCATCGCTTGATTGAAACTCCCGGCAGCGTAACTATAAAGCAGTAGTCGGGTTTCCAGTCCTTCATGAATTGGTCCACTTTGGATCTGCGGTCTCGTAGGAGGATCAGCTTGGCAATATTGCCGGGCTATGCGCAGGGTGTCCGGGGGTGGGGGAGACGTGCGTTGTGTCTGGCCGCTACCACGATGCTTTTCGTGGAACTGATCGAGACGGCTCCAATGCGGTCGGTGAGATCAGCTTTCTTGTAAATCAGTCGGGTCGTGTGGTTACACGAGCATCAGCCGCTAACGCTTGGGCGATCGTCCCACGTTGTCCTCTATCTTCCGGCCATCCAATGATGTTGGCATGCCGGGACGCGGCATCCTCATCTGGCTGGACTGTCAGCTGCTTACTTTCTATTTGGCCCACGGAAAGGTTACCCCTAGCAATAACTTTCCCCCTAAATGGTTCGACCTTCTCTGCAGCCAGTGCCCAGATTGGCTGATCGGATAGATCGAAGACTCGAAAGACGGAAAGTCTCAGATTGGATGGAGGCAGGAATGCAGAGTACTTTACTGTTTTCCCGTCTGGCCGTAAGTCGCCTTTCAGCAGGAATCTAGAGACGGGTTCAGATGGATCAATCACAGAATCCGGCATATTCCTACTGGACTACTTTCGCTATGGTCTTCAGAATTTCACTGGGGATGCCATCATCCATGTAGTACGTACCATAAACCTTTGTTTGCCCAATCAGGCCGGAGCAGGAGAGCACACCGTGACCGTTGAAACTGACGACATACAGTAACCGTTTGTTACTGTACCATTCTAGGCCTAGGTATCCATCAGGCTCTGCGATCACATCTGGTAAAGGCAGAGTGGCAGGAAATTTATAGAGGAACGCACGGGCATCTTTAATAGCCGCGTTGGAGATAGGGTCCGCGCCTTCCCCATTCCAGTTTGATTCTTGATAACAGGGATCCAAGTTCAGCCGCGCGTCAATGTCATCGCGTCTCACTTGGTCAGACGCAAGCTGTTGTACTGGTCGGAAGCTATCCCCACACAACAAATCGCCCAATCCAAATCCACTGGTTCGGCTCGACAAACCGAAGAGATCGAACCCAAGCGCTGGGAATGCTGCTGCTGTAGTCATGCGAATAGTTTAGCAGTTTTCTCTGTTATACAGTCAAAGAATATTTGGTTCTTAAATTCCCTCAGACTGTCTATCGCATCCCAAACTTCATTCTCATCCGAGAACAACCTTTCCATGAACACATCAACGTCCAAAATTGGCGATACCTCTGCAGGATTCGGTGGAGACGATTGCGTAATAATTGCCGTGCGTTGCCCTTGTCGGTCGGGAACTACAATCCGTGAGAAATACGCACCTAATACCTGTGGAAGCACTTTGGGTACTTTAGCAACATACCGAAGATATTGATCCAACTCGACAAGCGGTCCGGGCAAAACAAGTCTATTGATATACCGAACTGCTACCCGCGTAATGGTCTCGGGCCGGACGTGGTTTGAATAGATAGCCCACGTTCTTTTCGCTTCCTCTTTCAACCTCTCCCAGTCTTCGTAAGGAGGAAGCCTGCTGAAGGTGAAACCACTCATTGTGGTCTGGATAACTTGCGTACTCTCAGCATTCGTGTAGCGGAATCCAAGTTGAGTTGCTGTTTTCTCATCAAGATCATGACGATCAAATTGAACTCTATATTGAAACTCCTTGATATCCTTCTTGTCTTGGTAAAGCTCGCCAAACTGCGCATACAACGCAGCGAGATGTTCCAACGTCCTAGTCTCTTTGGGAAGCGTTACACGAATGTCAATCAACGCTTCGGTAATCGGAGCGCGGGATAGATGCCGTGGTTTAGCCGCCCTTGCCATAGACGGCCCAGTATACCGGCTTCGTTCTATCCTGTGCTACCGGTTTTCAATATCACCGTACTCACCGACACGGGGTGACGAAGAGTAGCAGAGGCTCCTTCCGTCCTCCCCTTATGATGACGTCACTAACATGATCCCCAGAAATACCAAGAAGAGCGTCTGCGCCAACAAATGCCTCATACCTTTTTCTCAACCAACCTTATTTTCTCCCCGAGAATCGATATTGTACGCGTACCACAATTGCCAACATCATTTTGATGCTGCAGGATCCATTCGTTCAAGGCCCATACAAGATCCGTCATCGTTCATAAAAACAAGAAAGGGCTGCGTCGTTTCCGACGCAGCCCTTTCTGTTACCCTTACCTACTCGCTACTCTACACTCTAGTACACGCTCTTGGCCTTCGCCACTTGGGCCGGGAACGGATCCAGGATGCTATTCGGCGCGTTGTTCCAGATCACGTCCGCCAGATTCGACATCCGGCTCACGATCTGCGCCGCCACTGTCAATCATGCACCGGCTTTTTGATCAGCCGACGGGGCATGGCACGGTAGTGCGGCAACAAGTCGGGTCTCGGCTGGCACAGGATGTATCCGCGCCTACAATGCCCACTCCGGGGAACGGGTGTACAGACAGGTCATCAATCGGTTATCGATGCCGATGGACGCAGGATGAGCAATGTCAAAGACAGGGACCATTCTGCTTGAACCGACATACGTTTCGTAGTGATTAGAACAACGTATAGATGAATGGCGCAACCGCAGACCCCTGCGTAAGCACGATGAGCGTCCCGAATAGCAGCAAGACCACGAGAATCGGTAACAGCCAAAACTTCTTTCGTTCTCTCATGAACGCCCACAATTCAGCCAGAAATTCCCCCATACGTTCTCCTTCTTCTAACCTAGAATTGATTCCGCATATGCTGACGGGGCCGAGGGGCTCGAACGACGCGATAGGTCTCGGCGTCTCGCGCGAGCGTGCGATGCATGGAATCCTTACCCATCAGACGCATCGCGAGACCCATTGGAGTAATGAGAAGATAATAAATAACCCCGAGTATGATTCTCGTATTGATCGAACCGAGAACATGGCCGATCTTCATCCATCCGGCATGAACCTGTGTCAAGCTCCTCGGGGCAATTGCGCCGAGGGCAATAAGTAGACATCCGAGAATCACCGCCCAAAGCCGAGGCGACTCACTCCGAAACAAAATCGGCCATAACCCGATCACGGCAAACACACTGCCCACCAGAAGCCCAAACTGCCGCAAATCTTTCTCCGTAGCGTGATGGTCGGCTGAATTCACGGTGTGATCTCCTAGTCGAGCTCAAATTCTTTTTGCCAGTTTGTATCGTTCGTCAGCGGCTTTTGCTGGGTCTTGTACAGCACACAGTTCTCAAGTACGAGGACATCCATTTCCGTTCGCATGAAGCACCGGTAGGCGTCCTCGGGTGTGCTCACGATTGGCTCTCCTCGAACATTAAAGGACGTGTTGACGAGCACAGGATAGCCGGTTTGGGCTTCGAATGCCTTGAGCAGTCGATAATAGCGAGGATTCGTGTCTTCATGCACCGTTTGAATCCTGGCTGAATAATCCAGATGTGTGACAGCCGGAATATCGGAGCGCGGGACATTCAGCAGGTCAATTCCCCAGAGCGTGGCCTGTTGTGCCGGAAGCGGCAGGCATCGCTTTGCCTGCACCGGCGCAACAAGCAACATATAGGGGCTATCCGTGTTCATCTCAAAGAGATCAGATAGACGTTCCCGCACGACCGAAGGGGCAAAGGGGCGGAACGATTCGCGATATTTGATCTTGAGGTTCATCACCGACTGCATTTTGGTATTTCGGGCGTCACCGAGAATGCTTCGACCACCGAGGGCACGAGGTCCGAACTCCATCCGGCCCTGCAACCATCCGACGACTTTTCCCTCCGCAAGCTCCTTGGCGACACGATCGAAGAGCCGCTCATCGTCTAGACGTTCATAGGGGGCATCGGCTTGCTTGAGGAACTGCTCGATCTCAGTATTCGTATGTTTCGGCCCCAAATAACTCCCCTTCATGCGGTCAACACCCGTTGACAGCCTTGGTTGATCATCATACCGATGCCAGGCAGAGAGCGCTGCACCAACTGCTCCACCTGCATCCCCGGCGGCCGGCTGAATCCAAATTCCTTTGAACGGGCCTTCTCGTAGAATCCTCCCGTTTCCCACACAATTGAGCGCCACGCCGCCGGCCATACAGAGATACTCGACCCCGGTCTCTCGGTGCAGAGTCTTCGTGACCCGAAGCATCACTTCTTCGGTTACTTCCTGGATTGAACGCGCCAGATCCATCTCCCGTTGTGTCAACTTACTCTCTGGTTTCCGCGGAGGGCCACCGAAGACCCTGTCGAACTTATCCCCGGTCATGGTCAACCCGGTGCAATAGTTGAAATACTCCATGTTCAGACGGAACGTCCCATCCGCTTTGAGGTCAAGCAGATGATCATAAATCGCTTTGACATATTTAGGCTCCCCATACGGAGCTAAACCCATCACCTTATACTCACCCGAATTGACCTTAAACCCGGTGTAATATGTGAAGGCGGAATAAAGCAGCCCCAGTGAATGGGGAAATGGGATTTCCCAGAGCGGAGTGAGCTTATTTCCTTCACCAAGCCAAGCGGAGGTCGTGGCCCACTCCCCGACGCCATCCATACAGAGCACAACCGCCTTGTCATAGGGAGACGGATAAAAGGCCGAGGCTGCATGGGACTCATGATGCTCGCCAAACAGCACCATAGGCAGCTCAGACTTTTTCAACTCCGGGGCGAGCGCCATGAATTCTTTCGCAAGCAGATTCCGGAGTAGGAGCTTTTCTTTTAGCCACACCGGCATGGCCGCCACAAACGATTGCAGTCCCTTTGGAGCAAAGGCTAGGTACGTCTCAAGTAAGCGCTCAAATTTTACGAGCGGCTTATCATAAAAGACGATATAGCGGAGATCCTTTAGGGCGATTCTCCCTTCCTGTAAACAGTAGGTCACGGCATGGCTGGGGAACCCTGGGTCATGCTTCTTACGGGTAAACCGCTCTTCCTGAGCGGCGGCAATGATTTCTCCACTCTGAATCAAACATGCCGCGCTATCATGGTAAAAAGCCGAAATCCCAAGGATATTACTCATGCCCTTGCCCCTCACACATTGATAGGACTTCTCGCATGGAGTCCCCCTCGCTTCGGGAACACCACTTTCTCAAAGAGCTTTTCTGTCGCTATTGATGATGTGCCTGGATTTGAGAAACCGACCTAGAATATCGGCGACCGCCGCATGACCTCGTTCATTCCAATGGTCATCATCGCGAAAGTAAAGAAGCTCGTTGGCAGCGAGCGGACGCAATAACTTTTCTAGATTAGCGACTCCTAAACCAGACTGTCCAGCCAGACGTTCAACAAACATGTCGAAATGGGGTTTTTCCGACAATCTCGGAAAATCTTCAAACTCTGCTCCATGCAAGCGCGAATCACTTAGAGCGATGATAACCACAACTCGAAAACCTCCTTAATTCGATAGCGCTTTCATACGCTCATAGGTTTTCTGAAGCAACCTAGCATTCGGATGCGACTCGACATATTGCGCAGGATTTTGTACACGCTTCAGTTGATCGGGGAGAAACAGCTTCGCTCTAAAGCGGGACGACACATAGAGGGGAAACGCTGCTACTTGTCCATCTATCACGTAATGATTGTTCGTTTGAGCAGCTCCTCCAAGATGAGAGAATACGACTCGCACGTTTTTGAACTTCGTGACCACGACCTCTCGCTTGAGCATTGAGGGTAAGCTCAACGCTGCATCAATGATCGTGTCTTTGAACTGCCCGCCGGGCCTTGATCCAGAATTCTAAAATGGGCCTTGATCCTCATATGAATCTTCTAAAGAAGGCCTGATTAATTGAGTTTCTCGGCCAACTACTCTCAAAACACTTGGT
>JAHBWO010000002.1 GCA_019636945.1 Nitrospira sp.
AAGATGGTCAGTTCACACCTGGAGAGACTCAGGCAGGTTCGAACTGCCCTCCCACGAGACCCCTCCTAGGAAACACCCCAAGAGACGGATTGTTCCGTCGTGTCAAGACGGGCCGGCTGCATCGATTGATTTCGCGAGAAAGGCGGTTATCTTATAAGTGAGCGGAGGTCTCGGTGAGAGGAACACTCAAGGGAATCGAGGTCGAGCGCTGGGGCGGTGAGCAGGCCCACCAGTGGGTGGGAAGCCTAAAACCCCGCCAAGATCTCAGCAAGTATAAAAGAGCTCTCTAGACTCGCCTCCGCCCTGCTTTTTTTATCCCCGCCACATGATCCAAGTTCGTTGCTCACTTATTGATGTGGTCACTCTGAGACCTATTTGTTGGGGTATCGATTGCTTTGGTGAGACCTCATCTCAGGGGGCGTATGGACATAAAAAAACAACCCGCCCTTGTGTTGAACCGCAGGGGCTATCATCTGGCCAGAGTCACGTTCGGCAATCCTTCAGTCGCTTCAGGCTGATTGCCCCGCGCCTCACTCTTCAATCAGGCCGCCTCAGCGGCCGTGCCTAGCGGCACCGACGATCGATGGCGCGTCCCTTGAACACCCTGACTCCGCGACGGAAACAACGCCCGCATCCCTCACACCTTGACGACACAAAAGCGGGGCTTAACAATAGCCCAGATCACGAATCGCCTTGGAGCAATCATACTGCTGCGCGTGCTTGAGCACCTCCATGAAGAATCCAGGGACAGGTGCCGGTCTTCTTAGAATCGTCTGGAAGGCCCAATCTCCAGGCTTAGCCCCAAGATCACCTGTATGCCGTTGCAGGCACGGACGAGAGAGTCTGGATTATTCAAGTCGCCCGTGACCCGCTGGACGGAGACCCCTTCGAGTGTGTGCGCGTGGCTGTTCGGTCGGAGGAAGGCCCGCACCTCGTCACCCTGCGCCACCAACGCGCGGACCAGGTTCGCCCCCAACAACCCCGACGCCCCGAGAACAAGCGCCTTCATAGTTGACGAGGGCACGGGACAGGAGGTGATGGGAGAACGCCAGCCAAGGGCCGATCGTTCGAATCGACGTCACCCCAATATCCCGTTTACCCTCAACCCTTTCTTCGTACTATCGAACGCCCAACCGGCTTTCGCAGCCCTGTCCTACCGCGTTCACCCTTGCCGGTCGTTCTTGCAAGATGCGTCATCAACATGGTCGTGAACGTGGCGGTTCTCATTCCACGGACATCGCCGTAAGAGCACTCATTAGGAGGCGATGTACCGTTCCAGGTGCTGAATCAGGTCTTCCTTCTCATCGATCATCAACGCCACCATGTCCCGGAGGGACACGATGCCCACGAACTCGTCTCCTTCGAAGACCAAGAGATGTCGACATCGGTGTTCCTTCATCAGATCTAGGCACAAGTCTGCAGTGGTGCTGGGACTAACCTTGATGGGGTCGCTCGCCAGGACATCCTTGATCCGGACCTTCTCGGAATCCTTCCCTTTTGCAACCACATTCATCATCAGTTCGCGCTCCGTGAAGAGCCCTCGAATCCCGGAAACATTCGTAACAACCACGGAACCAACGAATTCCTCGGTCATGAGTTTGGCCGCGTCGAGAACGGATTTGTTCTCATCGATGGTGGCGACCCGCCGCACGATTTTCGGCGCGATTGTCATGGACATCGTTATCCTCCGTCCAATCCCCGGCCTGTAGACGCGTACGGCACAATCCAAAGCCTGAAGAAAACCCACTGGAATGAGAATCTCCAGCCTTGGGCACTCCGCATTCGCGGCCGGTTGCTGCGAAAACTTGTCGAGTGACCTCCTGTTTATACCGTGGGGATCTCTAATACGTAGAGTTCGCCCCTCATTCGCTCATGGAGATCACAGTGGAACGAAAAGCTCCCGGGCCTTTCGGCGATGAACCGAATCACCAGGGTCTTCCCGGGATTCACATAGAATCCTTCCACGCCTTTCCCATACGTCACAATCTGATCGTCTTCCCCGAAGACAAGGAGTCCGATCAGCATCGGTGACGTAAAGCCGTGGCGGACCTTGTCACGATTCTCCACGACGATCTCGATGGGTGTCCCGACCTCGATCGGACCGCCTTTGGCCAAGAAGAAGGTGCGATCCTCGATGACGAGTTCAATCCGCTGTTCGCGGCCTCCTTGGATCTGGGATTGGGTCTCTGGCGAGCTTGGCGACACAGTCGTACAGAGCAGCGCCATGGCGCCGACTGCAGCACGAAGGAAGAGGACATTGGTTCTCATGGTGCACCTCGCTCGGTTGTCGAGAATCCCCTTGCCGTTGATCTCCCGAATCGCATCATGTCACCTCCCACATGACGGGAAAACATTCCAGGCGGCGCGACGTTTTCGTGACGATCATCATGGGAACACCAATCTCCTCTGGTTACAGCCCTCCTAGCCGACGATCAATGGGAACATAGGCTCGGTCATGCTGCCCTTCATAAATCTGGTCGGGGCGGAAGAGCTTGTTGTCCTTGATCTGTTCCAGCCAGTGAGCCAACCAGCCGCTCACGCGCGCCATCGCGAAAATGGTCGGAAAGAAGTCTTCATCGAGGCCCATCGTTTTGTAGAGCACGCCGGAGTAAAAATCCACGTTGGCGTGGATACCTTTGTTTGCCAGCAGCTCTTCGCCGACATGCTCAACTTCTTCTGCCACTTTGAGAAGTGAAGAAGGCCTATAGTGCACAAGGACCTTCTGAGTTAACTGTTGCAGGACGATGGCTCGCGGATCTTTGACCTTATAGATGCGATGCCCGAACCCCATGAGCTTCTGCTTCGCGGCAAGCCTCTGCTTGATGTAGGGCCGAACATTTTCGATCGATCCGATCTCCTCCAACATTTCCACGCTCTCCTGAGAGGCTCCGCCGTGTAACGGTCCCTTCAGGGTTCCGACGGCTGAAGAGACAACCGTATAGGGATCGGCCAGTGTGGAGGCGGTCACTAGGCCGCTGAACGTGGATGCATTCATCGTATGCTCAGCATGGAGGATGAGGCAGGTGTCCAGCACCTTGGCGATCAAGGCGTCCGGTACCTTCTCCGTCAGCATGTAGAGAAAGTTGCTCGTATGATCCAAGTCATCGCGAGGCTGAATCGGCTCGTCGCCCCGTCGGAGTCGGTAATACGCGGCCACGATCGTGGGAACCTTGGCGATCAGCCGGATCGTCGACCAGTCTTGCACTTGGCGATCCAAGACATTTCTGGCCGGATAGAACATCCCGAGAGCCGCCACAGCCGCCTGGAGCGCATCCATTGGATGGCCGTGCTCTGGGAGACTCTTGATCAGATCCGTGATCCGATACTTGATCCGCCGGTGCTGTGTCACATCGGCTACGAACCGGTCCAGTTCCGTCTGAACCGGCAGCTGATCGTAGAGCAGCAGGTAGGTCGTCTCCAGAAAGGAACTGTGCTCAGCCAACTCTTCGATTCGGACCCCGCGATATTCGAGCAGACCAGTCTGGCCATTGACAAAGCTGATGGAGGACTTGGCAGCTGGTACGCCCGCCAACCCAGGCGAAAATTCGTGCATGGTGGTCGACTTTGTCATCACCACGTCACCCCCTCACGAGAAAGACCGAAATGCCTCCACTGGTGGAAAGATGTAATCTTGCGTCTTCTCAGACCGATTCCGCATGTAGTTTGCGCTCCTCCTCGACTTGTTCGCCCCCTACACGTCCACCTGATGCGACCGTTCTCGAACTGCGGCGATCACCCACTACCTCCCTGGCCTTCTTTCGCCCTCTACGTTCGTTTCCTCTCAAACAGGGACATAGCGGTCACACTGTTTGTCTCGCAAGGGCAATGCCATGTGCTCGTCCACTTGCCTGTGCGAAAATCTCTCGAATCCAGCGTGGGTTGTTGGATCAAGACCGCAAGTCATAACCATCGAATCGCAGAGAGATCGGGGCAGAAGTCGGCAGCACCATCGAACAGTATGCCCCGAATTGCTACGACCGTCTTGTCGCCAGCCATCGATATCCCTCACGGTAAAATACCAAGGATCTTGATGGCCTCAGCGACACGCGAGACGGCTTAGATCTGCGCAGCCGGCCGGTGGTCGCGTCGCGTCATGACGGCTTTGAAACGTAGGCGGCGATCGCCTCACCAGCAAAGGAGCAGCGTGCTGAATGGGACCGTGGGTGGGGTCATGCTAGGATAACGGAAAATTCAATCGTACAACCAGATTCATCTTGCATTTCAATGCCTTCGTGACAGACGCGGTTACTCATCAACAATTGCATAATTGTTGGATGATACAGATGTTCAATTTCTCATTTGCTCTCATCTGATAGAACATTCCGTTGCCCTGGCCTACCTTCTGGAAGGCATCGGCTAAATGCTCCATTACGCGTTGGTTGACCAGAAAACCGTCAACTGCGATCGAGAGCCCATGGGTACGGCAAAGCGACTCATGCTCGTCTCCCTTGAACCGTGATGATCAAAAGAATATCCCAGATTTTGTCGACTACGGCCGGAAAAACCGCTGCAGGGAAGTCGATCGTCCACTCGTCGGGTGTGGCGGTTCCAATTTGCGGATTGGCTTGCAGCCCGTTCGCGGAGTTTCCGCGAGTCGAGAGAAGGAGCGAGTTTAGGCCAAAGACGGGATATCCAAAGGCACTGTTTGGATCACCTGCTGTTCCGGGAGTGCCGGCGGGCGAGCCGGCAGGCGCTGGGCGCGGAACGAGGCCTTTGTGGAGGGTCTTCAGGGTCGTGCCCGTATGAGAAATTGTGATTCCATCAGCCACGAGGCCCTGTTCCGCCGCGGTCAGATCACCGCTTACGAGTAGCGTGAGATGGGCAACTGTAATCGGGTCCAATAGATTCGGTGCAAAGGCAGTGCGAGGCAGGTGAAACTTGAATGAGAACGGCAGAAAATTGCCGGTCGCCGGATCCTTACGTTGGTTCTTGAGGTGATACCATGCGTCCGGGAACTGCAGGCGTAGCGGCACCGTCGTGTCCTCATGCACAGCAACTCCCCGGCGAGCCTCGCGCAGCGCCTTTTCATACACCAGAGAATGTTCCGCCGTGTAATCGATGGTCAGCAGCACGTCGGCAATCGTGTCGAAGTGGAAGCGGTTGTTGGCCAGCGGAAGCTCAAGCGTCCACTGGGTTTCCACGCCCAGGCCTTCGAAAGGCAATAGCATCGGATCCTCATAGTTCAACACGAACAACCCCGACTCGTTGAACGGCGCGTCCAGCGAGATGCGCTCGCCGAAATTCCGCAACGCGCGTTTCTTTGTAAAACTCAGCCCGGCGTCCTCCGTGACGACCACGCTGGATTCACCGGTATTCTGCAGCATCGCATGGATGCCATCTATCGGCGGCACGATGGCCAGGACCGTCACCTTCACACTCTTGATCAGCCGCAAGTAATGTCCTTGAAAATCGTCGTCGAACCACTCCATCAGGGTGTTGAACGTGATGTTCCCTGATCGGCGGAACTCGACCAATTCGATGGGCGTCAGGCGCGCCAGCGAGATGGTCTTGCTGATCTGTTGACGGCGCCGCTCCGTCGCCAACCTGAAGGCGTCCAGCTTGGTCAGGTCGGTGAGCAGCCGCTCCGCGCCGAGCAGGCCCAGACTGCGCTGCCGCTCAGTAAGGTTTCTGGACTCGATCACATCGGCGGCCACATTCCAGTAGTCGCCGAGGATGATCCGCACCGATTCCTGCCGTTCGAATTCGAGCGCCCGCTGTGCCATCCGCGCGACGCAAGCGGCGATCTGCATCAGGGTTCGGTAGTCCCGTGACAACACCCGTATCATCCAGTCGTAGAAGACCACATTGGTGGTTTTCGTCTGGAGGAAGCGCAGTTCCTCACGTGCGTGGGAAAGCTGTAACTGCGCAATGACCATCTCCTGATCCGCAATTGCTACTCGGTCATTGGCCAAGGTCACCTGGAGCGCGGCAATCTGGGCATCGAACTTCGCAAGGTTGAATTGGTTTTTCCAGTCCTCGAAGCGACGCTCGAAACTAGCGTAAGTTAACGCAGTGGTGCTGGCGCTGCTGGCAGCACCGGCACCACCTGCAATCAAAGCGGCCTCCAAACCCCCAGCCCCAACAACCAATCCAGCCAGCGCCGCTGGAACGCCAACTGGGGCTCCAGCTCCCGATGCGGAGATTACCAAACCTGCCGCGGCGATACCTGCGCCGATCCCAGCCATCGCCGCGCCAGGCAAGACCGCCGCGACGGACAGTGCAGTCCCAACGCCGCTTAGGATCATTCCTGCCATTTCTGCATCCGACAATGAGTCCCACACATCGTCGATATCGCCCCCAGCGCGCCGGTCCCAGAACTCCACCTGGCTGTCCGCCCGATCCGATTGCAGTTCGGCAATCTCTACGCCGTGACTTGCTTCGATCTGGCCGAGCCGCCGCAACTCAACCGTAGCGCCTGCCACTTCGATGGCGTGTTCTGCCCTTAGCTGTTGAAACGCCTCGTTGTCCCTGTTCTGCACCGCCTGAAGCAGCAATGAGCCCATGCGCTGGGCCACGTCCACATACTGCCGGGACTTCTCAACAAGGAAGGCGTACCGATACCTGGGTTGGTCGATGGCGTAACTGAGCTGGTTGAGCGCTGTTGTGGGGCGATTAATCAGACCCGTGGTAGCATCATAGGTGTCGCAGCCATACACGCGTGGGATCTGCGGCTCCCCCACGAAGTCCAGGCAATGCTGGAGCTTACTGAGTTGATTGTCGATCTGCCGCCTGAGCAGATTCACCACAGGATTGAGCGGCACGCAAAAGCTTACAGTAATGGGGGCGAATGGAGGCTTCGTCGGCAGTGAAAAGACTGGCGGTTCATCAATTGGCCCAACCAGCGCAGGCCCGAGTGCCGGGGAGGTTCCAGCCAATCCACCTGGCCCCGGTTGAAAGAAGCTCGCATTTTCCAACGCGAATGCCTCCTTGAATCCGCCAGCCCAATCCGTCTTGAGCGACCGCGGCGGATGCTCCCTCCGGTCGAGATTCCTCGCATTGGCGATAACCCGACTTACCGAGGCGCGTTTCTGTGTGATCGAGCGTTTCCCCTGCAACGCCTTCTCAATGCTCTTTGCTGTTGTCTTCAGTGTCGCGATGGACCGCAGCTGCAGCAAGGGGGCGGCATACCTTGAGGCCTCTCGGGTCGTCATGCCGAGGCCTTTTCCGATGGCGCGAAAGATATCGAGCGTGATCGTCTCGCACTCGCTCTCCAATTCCTGAGCCCCCAGCACCTTCCTCGCAAGTTCATAGCGCTCCTCTGCCCGTTGGTACGTGTCCGGCAGACCGCGCGCAAAATCATCATCCGCCCAATCGATCAGGTTGCGCACCATTGCGAGAATGGTGTATCGCAGCCAGACGCCTTGACGGCGATTCGCGATTGAAACCGGATCGAACGGATTATTGAGCCATCTCGTGCCGGATCGCTCATTTGTTACTTCGCCGGTGAAGCTATCGAATATGTCCGAACTGCGGCCAGTGTCCGGATCGTAGAGCAAGCGATACCACTCATGTGCGACGGCGAATTGTTGTGAGCGGTTAAGCTGCGATCCGGCGAGGAGGGGAAACAAGAGGTTCTTCGCGAACCTGCTAACTTCTACGGTGGAACCCACTGCGGTCCATAAGGTGTTGAGGCGTTGCACCCAATCGCTCAGCGAATCGGTGTTCCATCTGAAGGGGAAGAGTGCGGCACCAGGCGTCTGGCTGGCTATTACACTGGTGTCTGGGAATAGGAGGTCGAAATAGCCCTGCTCGATGGCCCGAGGATTCACTGATGAATCCAGCAACACGCCGGCGACCTCAGCAATATTCGACTCGCTTGGGGGCGTTTCGGTGGCGACGAGGATTGGGTTAAGAACATTCTCCGGATAGACCCACCCGTACATATAGCCGAGCCACGTTTCGTAATCCCGCAGGCGCTCCCATGCGGTTTCCGCCAGTGGAAGCGTACCTGTTGCCCGAAGGCTGCTCATCACGCCGCTGGGCAAATCCGGGCGATCCACCGTTGCCATCTCGCCAGACCGGATGTTCTCCACGATCTGTTGCACAGAGGTCACGAGTTCCTGCATCCGCGTAGTGGTGCGACATGCGCCGGAACTGAGGGAAATGAACAGGCTGGCTTCGAGGGTTTCGAGTTTCTTCCCGGTCGCACGGTGGAGAGTATCTCGGTAATCCACCAGCCACTGACGCATCGTGGCGTCACGCCCCTGTTCGAACTTCTGCGTGACTTCTAGTATGCGCTTTTGATCGTCGGAAGCGTCTTCCGGAAGCGTGGTAAGTAACGTATTGGGAGCGAACCCCGTAAAATTCTGTGAGTAATCGCTGAGCAGGCTCACCGCCTCGTCAATGCCGGCCAGGTTGAGCACTAGCGTGTTGAGTTTCGCCTTCCAGGCAGCCAACGCTTGTGCGAAGGGTTGGAGTCTGTGCCGGAGCATTGCCCGACGACTCCTTGTCCTTTCGTCATCGCCGGGCAAGTCGGTCGTCAGGAGATTCATTTGCGCTTCGACATCGGCGACCGTCAGACTTGCCGCCGCCGGTGAGTGCGCAAAAATCTGAATCTGGACCTCCTGTGGCGTAATCAAACGCAACAGGCGGTCCAAAAACTTCTCTTTATGAGTGGCGTCATTCGTGGGGAGAGCGGTGCCCGATCTTCCCAGGTAAGCCTCAAGCACCTCCACAGCGATCCGGGCCTGAGGCAACGGCGCATTCAGTGCTTCGCAGGTCAGTTCGCTCTTGCTAAGGACGAGCGTCCGCGGATCGAACAGGTGCAGTGCACTGAAACTGCGTTGGAGGAGTGTCTCGACGACTCCGACGTCGATATCCCAATAATGTTGAAGCAGATCGAGCAGGTCGAAGAGGTATGCCTTGAGGCTAAAGATGCTGTCGCAGCAGCCGCAGTGGCAGGGAAACTCATTGCGACCTGGCTTCTTACCCCCGATGTTGAACAGCCACATGGCGTTCGGACTCAGTGCCAGCGCCTTGTCCGTCGCTTGGTCGGCGACGTAGACCGCCATGCGCTGTGCGTTGCGTTGGGTCGCGTAAAGCGTTCGTTGCTCGGATTTAGTCAACCGGTCGCCGAGGCGATTGAGCAAGGTCTCGCGAGGTATCACGGCGAGCCGGCGGAACGATGTGAGACCGGCTTTCAGCAGCCGCGCAGCTAGGTTCTCGTCGCCGGACAACCGCACGAGTTTGAGCTTCGCGAGTTCCTTTGGGCTCTGGGGTAGCGGCATGGGTTGGGGCTTCCCGGTTGATGTGCCGGTCGAGACTGAAGCCTTGGTACTTGTCTTAGCCTTGGATGTGCTCTTTTTCATGACGATCTCCAATTGTCATTGGCGTCATTGGTGATGCCAGCCGAACTCCAACTCCAGCAACACGCTGCGCCCCGTGGCGATGGTCTCATCGTCGTGGAAATGCAGAGACAATTATCGCACCATCTCCGCATCAAGCGCCTCCACGGTCTTCATTACCCCAGCGAGGACATCGGCAAGTTTGGCAGCCGCTTTGTCTGGCTGAGAGAACGTGGCGATGGCCACCGCGCCGATGACGTCAAGGTGGTCTGCGAAGTCGAAGAGTTGGTTCCACATATCTCAATTATTAACGCTTAACTATTGAACCAATGAACGGGCCGACACCGCGACGACAATTGGCGCATGGTGGGTAAAATTGCAACGGAGCCGCTGGATCGGCATCCATTCGGAATGGAAGAATATTTGAATCACTCAAGCTACCACCGCGCCCATATAGCGAGCTGGCCGCCTGCGGCTCAGCGCAGGTTGCCGCGGCACGATTAAAAAAGTTTGCGTTTGGATCAATGCCTAAAGCCATGCGCCCTCCAACTGGCATGTGACGCAAGGCAATGTTTTGCCAGTCCACGTCCGCAATTGCAGAAGCCATTCCTGGGTGCGGGATGGCGGGAACGGGGGCAGGGCCACTCAATGCATGAGAGTAAAGCTTTGACCCAGGATCAAAGCCTACGGCGCCGGCTGGCGGCATTTCTTGGTGCGCCTCTATCATTCGAGCAGCAGCCATATCACGGAACGCTTTTGCTTCGGCCCTGAGTTCCGCGAGTGATCCAGTTCGCGCAGGGCTTTCAGACCACCTTGTCACGTTGGCTTTGGGCGGCCCCAACGGTTTCGGAAGACCCGGGTTATCAATTGCAGAAAAAGCACCAAAGAGCGCACCACCAGCCATGCCAAACAAAATGCTATATCCAATATTCTCGGCAGCCGATTCGACAGAGAATTCCTTGCCGAACCAAACCTCAAGCGCCTCGCTCGCGGCGCCTCCAGCCGCACCCCCAAACATCCCTGTAACCAAACCCGCTCCGACTGTGCTCAACTCCGCCGCTCCTGCAACTGCGGCACCACCAACAGCACCAGCCATCCCCGCAACAGTGCCAGCTCCGACAATGACCGTCATGCCTGCATACACCTTAAGATTTTCCATCTGTGCCTCGCTCAGGTGCTGGCGATATAATCCTCGATATTCCGTCTCTAACTGAGACGCGGTTTCAGCGTCACCGTTACGCGCTGCCTCTTTCGCCGCACCAAGGGCCGATTGGGCCAGATGGAGTGAATCTCCCGCTTTGCCATGAATTTGTGTTGCGGGCATCTCCACATGAGATGTCTCTGGCGCAACGGTTTGTGTGCCAATAGGATCCAAAAGCGAAATGGGATTATTCTGAACAACAGCATATAGGTTGAGTGAGTCTGATGCGCCTGCCGGATCACAACTTATCCATCGCCCCAGCCACGGTGCCAAATAGCGGGCACCGTAATAAGAGAGTCCGGATTCGTTGTCGCGCTCCTTGCCGCTGTAGCGGTAACGTTTGCGCCGGACTTCAGAGAGATTTTGCCCGGCGATGTAGCTGGTCTCGCCGTAAGGGCTGAATTCCTCGTAGGAGATGATTCGGGCGGAGGTGGAGTCATCGGTCTCGAGCACAGCTGAGCCGAGGTGATTGCCGAACTGGAAGCGGGTGAGCTTCTCGATAACCTGATTGATGTTGGTTGTGGACGTTCTCGTCTCGACGAGCGCGATGCGCTTTTCGCCATCGGCGAGGTGCAGCGTTTCCCAGCGCTCGACGAGACCGGAGCCGTTCCGAACGAAGAAGATTTCAAAGCCGCCGAGATAGATTCGCTCCTCGACGCGGCTGCCTCGTGTAATGGTCTTCCTCACTCGTTGACCGACAGCGTCGTAGTGATACCGGGCGCGATCGGGATTGGTCGCGGCGACGTTGAGTTGGGCGGCGATGAGCTGGTTACGGTCGTTCCACTCCATCCGCGGCAGGTGGGGGAGATTGAGCAGATTGCCGTTGGCATCGTGCGTGAGATCGACGCCTTCGCCCTGGCAGCCGGCTTGACTGCGCTTGATGCGATTGCTCGTGGTGCCGTAGGTCTGAGTGCGCACCCACTGCGTCGTGCCGTTCCGAAGGTTACGGATCTCCGTGATGTTCCCACCGTCGTCGTAGGTGTAGCGCTGGGTGTAATTGGCGAGCGCCTGCGCATTGCTGACCATCTGGCCGCGCGCACTGGTCGGGATGTATTCCGTCTGCTGTTTGTCGCCGTCCCGGTAGTGGCAAGGGTCAAAAGAAATATGCTCACGTCCCGTCCCCTCCACGAGCCGGTAAAGCGCGTCATATTGATAGTGGGACTCGGGATCGACCGCCTGGCCCGCGAAATAGACGGTCTGGTGCGCGTCATCACGGATACGAGTGATGTTCCCCACGGCGTCGTAGGCATAAGCCAAATCCTGCAATAGCCGCGGGCTGCCTGAGCCGCGTCTGGTGAGCAGGCGGCAAAGGCGGAAGGTCAGAACATCATAGGTGTAGTCAGTGGCGACCCCGTTGCCGTATTCGATCCGCGTGCGTTGGCCCTTTTCGTTGTAATCGATGTTGGCCACGATGGGTTGCGCGGTGGTCGCCCCACGGTGACGCAGCGTGACGCTGTTCAGCAAGTTGGCTTCGTTGAAGAGAAAGGATTGCACGGAGCCATCCGGTGTCGTGGCGGACACGACGCGGTTGAGTGCGTCATAGGTGCTGTCGGTCGAGTAGGCGTGCGCCGAGTCGAGTAACGCCACCGCCGCTGCTTCATCAAAGGCATGGGCAAACGGATCGGCGCCCAGCCCCCATTCCGGTTGGCTGGTGGGATCGCTCCATAGGGTACGGATGGCACGCTCGAGGTTGCCCTTGAAGTCGAACCGCTCGTTCCGCACGAGCCCGGCGCCGTCAAACACCTTCCAGACCTGGCCGCGTAGGCTCCCGGTCAAGGCGGCGCTTCCGGCACTTTCGCCATAGATGGTCTTCTGAGTCAGGTGATGGCGGGTTTCGCCAGGCTTGAGCAACCAGCGGTCGGTGGGACGGTGCAGTGCATCGAACAGGGCCAACACGCGGTGACCGTTTGCATCCCAGCTCAGCATGGGGGCATCAAGAGCATCCGGCAGCAGGCACGAGTGCCCCGCATCGACGCTCTGGATCGAGAGCCGGCGTTTCGTCATATCGAACTCGTGCGTAAAGGCGACGATGCCGCGCGGGTCCGTGATTGTCAGGACGTTTCCCTGGATATCGTAGCTGGTGCGGGTCTTGAGCGTTCTGCTTCCAAGATCGGCGACGGCAAGCACGGGCCGCGCCAGGATATCGAGATGGACGACCGACGGTGTGTTGGCGTGAGCGGCCGCCTTTTGTGCGGCATCTCGCTCGGCGGCATCGGTGCCTCCGATACGCTGCGCGTGCCAGGTGGGTGACCACTCGACCAGAGGCAACAGCTTGAAGAAGTGGCCCACATCGGGATCGGTCCGTGGATCGGCCATGAGCACGGTATCGTGCGCGTCGTGGGTCGTCTGCCGCCAGGGATCGAACAGGACCTTCTCCCAACTGTGATCGGGCTTGAGCGTGGCGATCACACGCTGCAGCGGGTCGTAGAACACAAATGGGCTGACGCCCCGGCGCAGGTCGAACTCGAAGGCGTGTGTCGCGCTGAAAAACGGCTCGAACTGGCGAACGGGCTTGCCTTTGTTGTTATAGACGGTCCAGCCTGTGCCGACCCAACGCGGTGCGCCGGTGGAATCCGGTTCGGCCTGGACCTTGGTCTGTGCCTCGCGGCCAAATCCGTCGGAATAGGCGAAGGTGAGTAACAACTGGGGCGAAGGATTCACCGTGTGGTGCTCGGTGCGCGCAATGGTTGCATGGAACACGGGCGTTACGCTGAGATCGTAAACTAGCCGAGTGGTGGCTCCCTTGAGAAGGTTCTGGGCCTCCGCACGGGGATCGGCGACAAATGACTGTATCTGTGCACGGGTGAGATCCGGCGCAAATCCTGCCAAGGTGTCGCCCTCACCTGATCGGGATCGCACCGCTGTTCCAACGACGCGTCCAAGGGCGTCGAAGGCTGCCTCAGCCACGTGGCCGTTTGGCGACATGATCTGGTCGGGTTGGAGCACGCGATAGTCGTTTCGTGCTCTCGCTTCGTTCCCCACCGCGTCCACCGACTTTTCTGCCAGTAGCGCGTAGGTGTCGTACTTCGTCGTGGTGAGTCCACCAAACGGATCGATCACTTGCGTCGGCAGATAGAATTGGGCAGGATCGAATGACGTGCGTGGGGATGGCGACCACCAGTGGTCGGGCCTATCCGCTTCAATGACGTATCCGGCGCGCTGTAGAGTCGGATCATCCACGCGGGAGTCATAGACCTGACTGACAAGACCCTTGGTGAACAGGGCCTTGAGCGTCTCGAAAGGAAGCGCCAGGGGTTCAATCCGGCCCAGCGGGAGACGGTTTGCCAGCGTGCGCGCCGGATCCGGATCCGCCGCCGTAGCGTCCTTGCGGAAGTAGGTCCGCGTCCATTCCATCAGGCGCTTGGACGGAGCAGATGATGACGGCGCTTCATGAAACTGTCTCCATGAACCTAATGGAAACGGCGCGGCGAGGTCGCGCAGCCTTGCGAGATCGGCGATGAGCGCGGTGAAGTCGCGTTCCTCGAACTTGCCTCGTGCCCCGGATGATGTCACACGGGTCAATTCGAACGTACGCACCTGCGCGGAGATGCCGATCAGCCAGGCGTTCACTGCATCGGCGTGGATGATGAAATCGGACTTGGTGAAGACGATCTTAAGTTCTGACTGTTCCGGCACTTCCGGGTCGGGACCGCGGCGCGGGTAAGCCACCGCCACTTTGTCAGTGATGTTGCCGAAATCGTCCGGCGGGAAGGTGATCTCATGCGCAATGCGCGGATCAGCCGGATTCCGTTCGTAATGATGCGTGATGCTCTCCGCCGTGGACGCGAGGAAGACACCGTGCTTGTGGCTGCCACGCGGCTGGAGTTGACGTACGCGGTGGCGATTCTCGGTCACGCTGAACGGCAGACCTGCTTTCGAGCCAGGCGCGTTCGTCGGATCTGAGTCGAGTGCATAGACCTCGGAACGTAGCACCGCCCCGCGCAATGCTCGAAACGCCTCGGGATCGTTTGGTACGTCATGATCCGCCAGCGGGAGGGCGCCCGGATCTCCACTCCAGAACTCAGTACGGAACTTGGCAGCCAGTGAATCCGCCTCCATCCATGCGCCGGTGTGGAACCATGTCTTCGTGACGACGGGCGGCAGGTGCAAGGCCTTGTCCGCGTTGAGCGGAGCGTTCCCATTCACCGAGCCGCGCGCAAAGTCGTCGAAGACCTCGGTGTCGACCTGCTCGACGTATCCAAAGCCACGGAATTCTCGGTCGCGGCCATCGAAGAATCCGTGACGGTAGCGATAGCTCGTCGTATGGCGGCAACGGCTGACGAGATCGATCGCCTCAACCTTCTCCACCACATGCACCGGGAACGGAAGCGTCGTGTGCCATGGCATTCCGGCAGCGGCATCCTCGAGCGCATAGCGGGTCGAAGGCGCGTAGCCGATGCGGCTGATCGCGCCTAGTCCGTTATCCATGCCGATGAGCAGGTGGGGCTTCACCCCTCCGCAGAAATCAAGTGCCAAGTAATTGCCACCGGGGATGACGCCAAGGTCGCGGCTCCACACGAGCGTCGCGGTGCCGGTGCCGAAGATATCCGCAAAGTCCAATCCCGCACCGGTCGGAGCGAAGGGCGTGCCGGAGATGACCTGTCGTTCGCTCCAGGCATTGCCGCTTTGATTGAACCAGAAGTGCACCTCGTTCGGACCGACATACACGAGGTCCGCGCACCCAGTGCCGTCGAGATCCACAAAGAACAGACGTGAGGGATCAAACAGCGTGTCGAGAGCAGGCGCGTCCGGAACGGTGCCCATCGTGATCTTCTTCCCGAAGCGCCCGTAGCCGCGGTTCGGCCAGTATTCCACCGTACCATGATGGATGCGCACAATGTCTACTAAGCCGTCGCCGTTCATGTCGGCGAGCCGAATGCGGCCGGATGGGTCGTTGAAAAACACGTCAGGAAACTCGTTGTCATCCCAAACCCGTTCGACGGCCTCCGGCGCACTGAACCCGCCATCGCCCAGATTCCGATACCAAAGAAAGTGATGATCCCGCGTCACCAGCATGTCCGATAGGCCATCGCCCGTGAGGTCAATGCGGCGCAGGTTAGGGTCAGCGGGGTCGAAAGAGGGTTGAGGGGGGAACGCGCGGAAGGTTTCCCATCCGCCCTCCGGCGACGATTCAAAATGACCATACAGTGGCCCTGTCTGGACAATCAATTCAACCCGTCCGTCGCCATCAGCATCACCGAAGCTCACGCCGGGATTTGCCAGAGACAGACCGGCTGGGACCGTGGCCATGACACGTGGAAGATCCAGCTGGCTCCCTCCGAGATTCCGCCAGTAGCGGTAACCCTGCTCACCGGCGTGGAGGACATCCGGCATCCCATTTCCGAAGAGATCCACCAGCGCAAACTCCGGATGCTGCAAGCTGACAGGTGGCATCTGGTCGTCGCGTGCACTCAAGGTGACAAACCGCTGTTCATGCGGACGGAAGCCCGAGTATTGCAGCGTCAACGCGGGGAGCGAGCGTTGCACAAGCCAGCTACGAGATCCTGCGGTCTCAGGTCGGAAGCCGGCGATGGTGACCGATCGGAGCAGCGAGAGCAGACTATGCGGTGCCGGTTGGTGATCGAAACAGGTCGCACGCACCGGCACGGGATTCTCCATTCCCTCAAAATGATGATACATGAGCACCCGCCTGCAGAGCCGACGCGTGCGCACCTCAAATCCCGCGCGATAACTGGAGAAGGTATCTTCTCGCGATGACAACGGAATCGTCGTACCCCCACCATCCCCGAACACCTCTACTCCCGTTGGCGCCGGGCGATAACCTTGATGGGCAATCTGCTCGAGTGAGAGATCGAAGGGCAACTGCCAATCTCCATAGTCGAACACTACCTCCAGCGAGTACCGGCGGCTTATGGTCTGTGATGGGTCGGCTGGGTGGCTTGCCTGGCGTGACACGCCAATGGTGGAGCCATCCGCATGGGTGAGGGGTATCGCGCTGGGCAAGTTGCCATAGAAGATTCGGCGGATGTAACGCTGGGACGCGCTGCGGTGTTCCTCGTGGATCTCTGTGGGAACCAGTGCTGCATTGTCCTGCGCATATTCGTAGAGCACATGGTTGCCCTTGCTGTCGAACGTCTCCTGCAACAACCACTGGAACACGTGTTCTGAGTTATTGGGATCAGCGAATCTTGCGTTGTCGGTGCGTCCGTACAGACTGGTGATATTGTCTTTGCTGACCACACGCCAGTGTTCGTCTCGCTTCGCCACGCCTCCGACCGAGATCGTTCGCGTCCAGCGCTCAATGCACGCGAACAATCCCTCCACGCGCGGCCGGTATTGTCGCACCATGTAGGCGCCACGCGCTGTGGAACCATTGCCGAGCGGGAAACCGGCCTCCACCGGCACGAGGTCTTCTGCGCCGGAGATGACGAACACGTCATCATCATTGTAGCGAGGCAAACCCTTGTCTGTTTTGCGTGTGACGGAAGGGATACCGAGATTCCATCCAAGCCCGAATGGTCCGTTCCCGTTGCCGCTGCTGTACTGTAGAGTGAGGGACGGGCTAAAGCCGCCGCGGCCAGGGGAAGTCGCGATAGGGATCGTGAAGGTACCTGTACCGGTGAAGGCGTTCGCCTGGAAGGTTTCTCCGATGCTCCTGACAGCGCCGCCGCCTTTGGGAAGCGAGAGGGCAGCCCCACTTGATTGCCTGGCCTCCTTATTCATATCTATCTTTCATAATAGTTCCTACCTGGAGTAACCACCCGATCGGGTACCCATCACGAATGGCATACCTGTTGGACGGTCCAGATGTTCAATTTCTCATTTGCTCTCATCTGATAGAACATTCCGTTATGCCGGCACGCCTGGATCAGGGAAATCACATCCTGGTGTTACTTCGCTTTTGATCCAAATTCCGTCAAGTCTTGCCAAACCGGTTCAGCTCCGAGCGGTGGCATTCGGTCTGGTTACGGTTTGCCTCGAAACCTGCATTTTCCCACCCTGTTTACTACATCATGCTCACATATTCATTACAGCTATCTTGCCTACTCGCTCCCTCGGACATCTTGGATTGCTCCATTCGTGGCGGCCCGGCATGGCGAGCCACGTCGTGCCACTGTGGCGAGACCACAAAATTGCAAAGATTGAATCCTGGTCGGCCAAGCAGAAACTCGTCGCCGATGTGACTGCTTTGGTGATAGAGCCTGACTCTCGTCGACCATCCTCCGGATCGCCAGGAGAACGGAACCCCAACCACATAGCCGGCGTTGATCAGATCCTTTGACGGTGCATCCAGATTGAATTGGGCAAAGACACCTGCAAGCACTCCGACCTGCCAGCCATTACACCCGTCTCGACTTGTATAGAAGCCGAAGTTCTCACCAAATCCCACCGATCCGATATCGGCAGACGTGTGATCGGTCCTTGCACGGGTGGCCTGCCAGCTTGCGAAGAACTGCGGTTGCTTCGGATCGGACAGGAGGGGTCGGAAGACGTCGTCCTTCGGGAATGCTGACTGACGACTTCCCCCATCGCTCTGCTCGTATCGGCAATCCAGGACGGCACTGACCGGCTTTTCTGTCGGTTCCTCAGCGCCGACCTGGTTCACCGTCAGCACTGCAAGAGCCAGTAACCATCCGCCAACCCCCCCGTAGAGGGTCAAGATCGCCCATATCAATGAAAGCTCTTTCCAAACCGAGACGGAGGGCGAAGATGATCGGTCTCCGCAGGCAACCATCTAGGATCTCCTAGAGATTAAGACGGATACTCACCGCACAGGTCAGACTTGAGCGTGAGAATAGCCCGGAATCGTCGCAGTGGCATCGCGGTGATCTGTTGTGCAATTGGTGTCATCGTTGCGACCTCCGTGCGGCCATCTATGTCACTTCCTTCACCATGTCGATGGCACCGCAAGGACATTCCTCCGCACAGAGCCCGCAACCTTTACAGTAGTCGTAGTTGAACTCGTACCGTTTCCCTGAGCCGAGTTTGATCACGGCATTGTCGGGACAGACCGCATAGCAGTTATCGCAATTGAAGCAGTTGCCGCAAGACAAACAGCGACGAGCCTCCAAAAGCGCGTTGTCCGCATCAAGCCCGCCGACAATCTCGTCAAAACTCGACCGGCGCCGCACAAGATTCAGGAGCGGCTGTTTCGATGCGTCTGCATCGCTGTAGTACCAGGTATTCAGATGGTCGAAAGTCGCCGGCCCATGACCTTCCGGTTTGCCGTACGTGGTTCCGCGCAAATAGGCATCGATGTGACGGGCGGCCTTCTTCCCTTGGCCGGTAGCCACCGTGACGGATTGCTCGCCGGGTACCATGTCCCCACCGGCGAAGATCCCTGGGCGCCCGGTCATCATCGTCTCATCCACTTCGATGGTGCCGTCCTCCCTGACGCGCAACCCGGAGACCCGGCGAAGAAAACCGGTATCGGCCCGTTGCCCCAACGCCAGAATCACACTGTCGGCTTCAATCGTTTCAAAGCGACCGGTCGCTTGTGGTTTCCCTTGTTCATCGAGTGCCATTTCCTCGACCGTCAACGTCGACGCGTCACCCTGCGCAATCCTCCGTAGCCATTGGAACCGCACCCCTTCTTCCTCGGCTTCCGCAATTTCGCTGGCGAACGCCGGTGCATGGCCCACGTCTCGCCTGTAAATAATGATGACGGGCTCCATCCCCAACCGTTCAACGCTGCGTGCGACATCGATGGCCGTGTTGCCTCCACCGTAGATCGCAACACGGCGTCCCAGCTTGGGACGAGCCGCTCCTTCTATGTCGTGCAAGAAGGTGACGGCATCGAGAACCCGCTTGGCATCGAACCCCGGAATCTCGATGCGCCGAGCCAGATGCGCACCGAGCGCGAGAAAGGCCCCGTCGAATCGCCCTTCCGCCATGGTCGCCTCAAGATCGTCGACTCGACTGTTCACCTTGATCGTGACCCCCATGGATTGAATTCTTGCGACTTCGGCATCCACGATTTCGCGCGGCAGTCGGTACTTGGGGATGCCGTACCGCATCATGCCGCCGGCTTGTGCACCGGCTTCATAAATGGTGACCTGATGCCCCATCCGGGCCAAGTGATAGGCCGTGGAGAGTCCGCCTGGACCGGCGCCGATGACCAACACGTGCTTCCCCGTCCGTGGAGCGCACGCCACTCGCCACCCTTGCGCGATCGCCTGATCACCCAGGAACCGTTCCACCGCGTGAATGCTCACGGCCTCATCAAGGTGTCCACGATTACAGGCGCTTTCACAGGGGTGATAACAGACACGGCCGTGGATCGCGGGCATCGGGTTGTCCCGCATCAACTGTTGCCAGGCTTGTTCGTAGGCTCCTTCTTCCGCGTGGTACAGCCAGGCCTGAATGTTCTCGCCTGCCGGGCAGGCTTGGTTGCAGGGAGGCAGATGATCGGCATAGACCGGCCGCATCGTGCGCCAGTTGCCCGTGTGGTTGGCCAGACTTGATCCGGGATCGAGCGTGATGGCGAAAGGTTTGCGATCCATGCGGTTCCTCACCCCCATAGTCCATAGGTGACGATGTTCGCATCTGCAATCGCTTGAATCGCCGCGATCGCATTCATGTCTTGAGGCGGACCGAGCAGATGCTTGAATCGAGTTTGCAGTTCCAGGTAGCGCTCGACAGGAACTTTGCGACGAATCGGCGTGGAGCGAACGACGGTTCCACACTCCGCCTCGAACAGCGGGAACAGTCCTGATTCCACCGCCAGACGCGCAACCTTCATCGTGTGTGCCGGATCCGAGCCCCAACCCAGCGGGCAGGGCACATGGATATGAAGATAGCGCGCCCCCTGCACACCGATTGCTGTGGTGACCTTGCGTTCCAGGTCATGGAGATCAGCGACGGAAGCCGTTGCGACATAGGGGATCCCATGCGCCATGGCGATCCGCGGTACATTCTTGCCGGTACCGACAGGATTGCCAGGATGATCTGCCACCGCTTGGGTGGTGTTCGTTCGGGCGAAGGGCGGAGTCGACCCTGATCGTTGGATTCCGGTATTCATATAGGCTTCGTTGTCGTAACAGAGATACAGGACATCATCATTTCGTTCGAACATCCCGGACAGACAACCGAACCCGATATCGACGGTCGCGCCATCGCCTCCCTGCGCGATGACAGTCACTTCGTCTCGCCCCTTGGCACGCAGCGCCGCCGCTACGCCGCTGGCCACCGCCGGCGCATTCCCAAACAGCGAATGCATCCACGGGATTTGCCATGAACTCTCAGGATAGGGGCTTGAAAAAACCTCCAGACAGCCGGTTGCGTTCACCGCGATCAGTTGATTCCGACTGGCACGCATGGCGGCATCGAGGGCATAGCGCGCACCGAGCGCTTCTCCACACCCCTGGCACGCTCGGTGGCCGGAGTTGAGTGAATTGGTCCGATCCACCCGTGACTGGACCGTTCGCGTGGCTTTATCGAGCAACCGGTTTCCGGCGGTAAAGGTGCCGGTCTGGTAAAACTTGATACGCTCCGTCGACATGGCTTCGTCCATCAACTCACTTTTGTTCCCATCACATTCATGGTTTGCAGGATATGCTCGGCGACTGGACCAGCCCGTCGGATGTCGCGCCGTCGAGCGAGCTCCTGCTCGATCACTGTTTTGTTGAGGTCCAAGAAGTACGGTTCCGTCAGACGTTCTGCTCGGGCTTCCACGATCATCTGTTTCAACGAGGATGTGGAGATGGAACGACCTCCCAATCCTGCAATGACAGTGTGGACGGGAATCTGCCGTCCTGATAGCGTTCGTTGGACATCGGCTGACACAATCCCTCCCACACCGACCGCGAGATCTTTTTCGACGACAATCACACGCGAGACACCCTCCAATAGACCCCGCAACTGGAGCATTGGAAACGGCCGATAGCAGCCGATCTTGATGCACCCGACAGGGATGCTTGCACGGCGTAACTCATCCACGACGTCCTTGATGGTGCCGATGACCGACCCCATGGCAATCACGGCGATGTCGGCCCCCTCCATGCGATAGGGGGAGCAGAGTCCACCGGATTGTCGATGGAAGTGCAGCTCGAACGCCTGCGTCAGTTCGGGAATGAGTTCGAGTGCCCGCAAGTGTTGATGATGGGCGAGATATTTGACTTCTGCAAAGGCGTCGGGCCCGACCATCGCACCGATGGAGACGGGATCGTTGGGATCAAGCAGCTGCACCGGCTGATACGGAGGAAGATAGGCGTCCACGTGAGCTGCCTCCGGCAGGTCCACCGGCTCGGAGGCATGCGTCAACACATAGCCGTCCATACAGACCATCACCGGGCAACTCAGTGCTTCCGCCAAACGGAAGGCTTGAATGTGGAGATCGATGGCCTCCTGATTATGCTCAGCGAACAGTTGAATCCAGCCGGCATCCCGCAATGCCATGCTGTCGGAATGGTCGTTCCAGATGTTGATCGGAGCGCCGACCGCACGGTTGGCAATCGTCATCACGATCGGGAGTCCCAGCCCAGCCGCGTTGTACACCGCCTCAGCCATGAAAAGCAGCCCTTGGCTGCTTGTGGCGGTATAGGTCCTGGCGCCGGACGCCGAGGCACCGATCAGGACACTCAACGCAGCGAATTCAGATTCGACGTTCACGAACTGACAGCGTCCGATTTCGCCTCGCGCAACCTTGGCCGACAACCGTTCGACGATATGAGTCTGCGGCGAGATGGGGTACGCGGCAATGACCTCCGGACGGCAGCACGCCAGGATTTCAGCGACAGCTTGCGATCCTTCCATCTGCACGTTCATCGTCGGAGGACTCCCTGTTGTTCAGCGGCAAACGCGGTGACGTGGTTATAGGCCTCGCGTGCAGCCGCGACGTTTGCCTCCCCGATCGCGCCAGGAAATCGTTGGCGAATGGCCGATTCCACGGAGGCCAGCCGGATCAGTCCTGTCAATGCCGCGAACCCGCCCAGCAGCGGCGCATTCGCAAGCGGTCGCTTGAGGTGTTTCAGGGCGAGGTCTGCGGCCGGAAAGGCGCACGCATGCCCCAGGGGCAATGTTGACAGAAATGCTTCAAGATGAAGGGCGTTGAGACTCTGTGTTGAGTTAATCAAGACAAATCCGCTCGGCTTGAGCCCTGCAAATAGATCCACTTGATGTAGGAGCGTCGCATCCTGCACGATGAGGACATCCGGAGATGTGACGGCGTCGCGCGTACGGATGGGTTTGTCGTCGAGGCGACAGAACGCCATCACGGGTGCGCCCATCCGTTCTGACCCGAAGCTTGGAAAGGCCTGAGCAGACTTCCCGTCTGTAAAAGCTGCCATGGCAAGCAGTTCCGCCGCCGTCACAACGCCTTGTCCTCCCCGCCCATGGAAACGGACTTGCCACATCGATCTTCCGTTCATCTCCCAGCCAGCTCACTGGCCATGTTTGGGTCCCTGACATGCCCGGACAGCCGGAGTGTGTACACACCAGGGCTCTTCGCGATCATCTGCATCTCCCCGTTTCGACTGAGCCGATCAATGGCGAGAAAGACTTGATTCCAGGTAAGGTCGGGACTGTGACGCACCACATTATCAAGCGTGGTGCCTGGTGAGTGGGCGATGACGGCTAAAACCCGATCAACTGTCTCACAATGAATCATGATGATCCCGCTTGTATGCATTCGGTGGGACAGAGTGCACAACTGGGTATTTGCAGCTTGTGTACCACCTTCGCACGTTGTGATTTTCACAGTGAGAAGGCTTGAAGAGCAGCAGGTTGAACGACCACAAGCATCAAATGGCGCAAAGGCGCCACGTGGAATAGTGTGGCGAATCGGGGCAACGTCCGCAGGACGCTGTGGCCAACTTCCCCGATCCTGTGATTACTGTACGCGTTTACTGCTCTCGAAATTCATCCGGAGAAGGACGGCAGGAGAGACGCTCATCTTGTAGATTCCTGACCAGACGGTAGGTACTTGGGGACAATTTCATCACGTGGGAGGTCCCCACCATAGGAGAGTGGAGACCCCCTTCGTCACCTGTGCAAGAAGTCTGTCGCCTTCGGGACAGCAGCTTAAAGTCTTCTGTAGCAAGGCACCACGACACTTCGTAGATCTCTTCTCGTGACCTCCGCTTGATAAATGTGACGAACCTGGCTCCAATCCCTCCAGGTTAGGAGTTGATTGCTTCCTTATAACTTCAAGAGATATCGAACTCGGGGGGTATCGGACTGCTCTTTTTGTTCACGTCGCTCATTGTGGTAGATCACGCCTATCTGAGATCTGCTCCGTTCGCGGCGATGAGCCACTTGGGTCAATTCCCACGAAGGTAGCACCGGGCTGATCCACGATGATCGTGCTCATGATATCTCAGGTAATATGGATGGCCTTTCAGCTTGCAGTGGTGGGAGCGGGTAACATACGGAGCGAGTCAAGCACCGTTCGCACAGTCGTGGTCGACTTCTGATGCTGGTGACCGCACCGACGTGTTAAGGTAGTGTCAACCGGAGGATGGTCCCAGCCCTCCACAGAGACTCGGACCGTCTTCCCGGGAGAAGCGGCATTGTGAGTCGTCGTTTCTCCCACTTATGCGAAGACCGGGATCCGTCACCTCGTGATCGTGGCACTGCTCCAGCACACTGGAAGAAATCTCGGAATACCACCGATCTAACTAGCTTGACCGGCAGGACATTCATTCGCAAGATGGGAATGAAAACGGTGTATCATCAATCGCTGCAGCTGAAGAGCGGTGTGGACTCATGCGGCATGATCAAGGAGTTCACACCCGTGAGCTTCCACACGGGGAGCGCTGACTAGCCCAACCAACTCTGTCATGGTCCATCTGACGAACGTGTAAGGCCATGGCCACGATCCTGCTGGTCGATGACGAGAGCGATATCCGTGAAAGTATTCGAGATATGCTGGAAGCAGACGGTCACCGGGTTGTGGAAGCCACTGATGGACAAGAGGCGCTGCAAGGCTGGCGTGCGCACCAACCTGACCTCCTCATCACTGATTTCTGGATGCCCCGCATGAACGGGCTGGACGTGATCGAGAGCGTAGCTGCCGAACAACCGGCCCTCCCGATTATCCTCATGTCCGGTGGAATGGAAGACCACTTGCGCCGGTCCGTTCTGCAACACTTTCCCTCGGTGCGCTATCTGCCAAAACCCTTCGCCAACTCCCAACTGCGAGAGTATGTGAGAGATGCATCGCAGTAGCCTGTCTACACTCGAGTCAATGCACCCTCAATGCACCCATAGGTGGATCAGGATGTGAGGCGAAGGCACAGGCTTGCTCATCAGGAGGAGGACGTACCATAGCCCGATCTACACCCTAATGAGGTCGCGCCCAATCGCCCATTAACCACATCCAACCGAAAACCCATAGGAAGAGTCCTGGACTGCAGGATCGACAGTTGGGCACGTCCGTTCCACATCCTGCTGAGGCTCAAATCTGCGTCACCGCATCCTCCGCGCCGTCCAATAGCCGCTGCACTTCCTCCACATAAATCTCGGTGGTGGCATAGTGCTGATGCCGCATCATCTTCTGCACCCGCGTCGGATTGGCATCGTTCAGCAACGCAAAGGTGGGGGTGGAGTGGCGGAGGCTATGCACGACGATGCCCGGTTTTTTCACGCCCGCGAGGAGCAGCCCTTCGGTGATGATCCGGTGAATCGCGCGCGTCGAAAGCTTCAGTCCAGCTTGCGTCACCACATTCCCACCGCGATCATGACAGGCCGTCGTCGCAAAGAGTGGATCACTCCCCTCCAACGGTCCCGGCCTGAGGGCCAGATAGGTCTGAATCCGTTCATACACTTCCTTCAACACCTGCACCGACTCATCGGCGGAGCTTCTCCCCTTCCCATGCACCCAGAGCCGCCACTTTTCACTCGGCACCAATTCTTGAAGATGTTCGACCCGCGCCCGGCTCACTTCAATCGTGCGGAGCCCGGTCTTGAGCATCAGATAGGCCATCGCGACGTTGCGGGCTCGCTGTTCGCCCGTCTTGCGAGGATCAGATTCCAACGTGGCCAATAACAATTTCGCATCCTCGACCGGCAGATGCCGTCGCGTGTGCTGCCGGCTGCAGGTCCAGCCCTGGACGAAGTCGGCGGGATTCACGAGGCCCGGATGCAGCGGCACGAGCCACTTCAGAAATTGACGGACCGCCGTCAGATACCCGTTCTTCGTGCGCAGGTTCGCAAAGCGGTGATCGAGCCACGCTCGATAGGCCTCCAGACAGGCGCGATCGAGACGACGCAGCGGGTGGTCTCTCCCCTGCTGGAGCCATGTGATGAAAAGGCGGCCGCGCTTGAAATAGGTCCGGGCCGTGGTGGAGATGGGATTCTTCGCCGCGAGCTGCCGGGCGAACTCATCGAGGTAGACGCGGAGGCCAATCAAGGTGGAGGACGAGAGCTGCAGGCACACCGGCGGCAACTCCCCGCCCGCTCGCCGGAGCCCCGTGGTCGCTAACGGCACCAAGGCCGTGGCTGTGCCATGATCCGGCCGTTCTCGCTCAGGCGTCAGGGGTACCAACTCCATGGTCCGTCCTTTCTCTGTCCCCGCTTCAGCGCTCTCTATAATGGAGAGCGCTCTGGCACGAGGCGGCCGTCGATATCTTCTGCTTCAGGCCGTCCCCAACTCCATAATATATGGAGTAACCCCCGTACTGCGTGGTCCGGCCTGGCTTCCCCTCCCACGATACCGTGAGAGGGTTTCTTTCAAACCCGATTTCCCAGCCTGCGCCCTCGCCGTTCCCCACCCTCCCCTCTTTCATCCGAAAAGTCAAGGCCTCCGAGAAGGCCACCATCCCGGATGCCTATTCTTGGAGTCGCTGGACAAGACCAAGGCTTTGTCCTATTATAGCCATCATACTGATTTACTAGGACAAAGATGCTTATGGGTATAAGTACTTAGTACAAATCTCACTCTCCCTTGCATCTCAGTGAGATAGCACGCCGGCATGATCGACCAGGAATCCCCAACCGCCGTCCAGAGTGAGCCCCTATCCATTGAGGAGCTGCGCAAAGCCTGTGATTCCCCGCTTCACTATATCGCCATCCTCCATCGCTACCTAGATGGTGGACTCACGGCGCTTCCGGTCTCCGCCCAACGCGTATTCCTCCAACTCGTGCGCGAGACTCTTGCTCGAGGGCGGGATCGAGTCCGCATCACTATTCGAGCGCTGACTGAGAAGACCGGTCTCAGTAAGGAGACTGTCAGCCAGGCACTCCGACAGTTGAGCAGTCCGTCCGTAGATCTGGTTAATGTCGTGGATAGAGGTGGGGCTCATACCCCTGGACACTATCAAGTCCGATGGTACACCTACCAGAAACGGAGGTTCCAAAATCCCCCGCAGCGCAGCCGATTGAAAGTCCGGTCGCTCATCGACCATTCAATCGAAAACCGCCTGCTCACTCTGAGCTCCGATGACCGCGTCCTGCTTGAACAATCCTATCTTGCGCTTCAGCCTAAAGAGCGAGCTGACGTGGAGGACACTGTCAAGGACAATTTGCTTACGCTCGGAATGGTGGTCACCAAGGACGCCTTCCATCAATACGTCTTGTACGAGACCATGCGTCGAACAATGTACCATCATATTAGACGCCACTACCCTAATATGTTTTCCTTCGATCCTGTCTTGAAACCCTAACCGTCTCCACCTGGCATTTCAATTTTCTGACTATAAGTCACACTCTCTATTCATCGCACGCAGATGATGAAACGGTCGGCGTTATTTTTCTCATACGTAATCCATCATGTTACGTGAATAACAAGAAGAAAGATAAGGAGTATCTATCTCAATAAAAGAGTTTTATGTTACGCGGGTAACATCGTTCAGGTTTCTCAATTATCATCAGAAGACTCCAGATCATCTATCTTCCGCACACCGATCTCCTTAGATTCACATCCCTACCCCAGCGCTACAGCATCTGCTCACTCCCATGACATTGTTTGATCCATCTTAAAAGTAGGTGGCGTCATAAACGTACAATTAAAATAATCAATATGTACTGTATTTGATACCAGCCATCTCTTACAAACAGGCGTGCACTTATTTACCGATAAAACCGCACGAACAACACAAATATGCTTCTCTTTTATTCTTTTACTATGTTACGCGCGTAACAACTAACGAGGACGCCTTTAATGAACCCCATGAATGGGCGTTCTAGATCCGTCACATACAACATAATGCATTGACACGGACTGATCTCTTTGATACAAGCGTGTTGCCCTAGGTTATGCATATTCAATTTCTACCCCAGGTTTTTATCCATCATGAAGACGTACAAACGCCAAAAAGAGACCCCAGCTATCTTGGCTGGTCGTATTAAGCAACGTCGAAAGGAAGAACAACAGGCTAGGGCAGATAGTGCCCTCACGATGACGGAGGTCGCTAAGACCCTTGGGATTCATCGCGACACGCTTAAACGTTGGATTAAAGAAGGAAAAATTCCAGATGCCCGACGAAACTCCAGAAACTCCTATCGCATGTTCACGCAGGATGACGTAGACAAAATAAAGATCCTGATGCAACAGCGAAAAGGTATGACCGTCAGTGATGAGAGGGATGGAAGAGGTTAGGCAACGGGATGTTCAACGGACCCACGAGGGAGGCGAGTCATGATCATAGCACCCCATAATCAACGTGGAGGAGTCGGTAAGACTACGACGTCCGTTCACATCGCGCATGCCGCGGCCTTATACGGAAAGCGCGTCCTCCTGGTTGACAGCGATCCTCAAGGGTCGTTGAGAAATATCCTGAAGATCCAGCACGACTCCACGTTGCACGACCTCCTCGATAATGGGTTTAAGCTTGAAGAGGTGATTGTCAAAGGCGTGCGTACCGGGCCAGAAAAAGGAACGTTGGATGTGATCATTAGTGATAAAGCCTTGACTGAAACCGAAACAAAATTGATCCAGTCAGGGAATCGTGCGGAAACTGTCGGTAAACTGCGCGAAGCCCTCGCTCCAGTCAAGGATATGCACTACGATTTGATCCTCATCGACAGCCCACCTGGCCTGTCTCCGATTCTGCAATCCGTGTATCACACGGTCGATAGTCTCCTAGTTCCTATCGCGATGGATTACATGTCCTTTGTCGGATCCCATCAGGTCATCGAGAGTCTCAGCCTCTTGAAGCAGGACTATGACATCCGTGCCACCATTGCCGGCATTTTGCCTGTCGCTGTAGATCATCGTCTGGCCGTAACGGATTCGACGCTCACGAGTATTAAGAATAAGTATGAAAAATACTATCCGATCTTCCCACCTATTCGTATTGACGCGACGATTGCCAAATCGGGCATGCGGGGCCAGACGCTGTATGATCGCCTCGCACTTCCGGTGGAGCGCTTAACACCGGATCATCGTGCCGCTTGGGATTACTACCAAGTGATGAAGCTGTTGATTGAGGGTCAGCATTCGCCGGGAATCCTCAAGCAACCGGATGCTTAACGACGAGGAGGAGGGGATAGCAGCATGAAACCTAAGTCACGAGATCGGGAGCCGGTCGACATCGGTGATTCACTTCCTGACGCGCATTATCAGTCCTTATCTCCGGTCGCCAATGATCGCCGCCGTGAGGAAGAAGCCAAGAGTATGCGCAACGTCTTTGGCGCAGGAACAAACGAACGAATCACGGAAGTTTCACTCGATCGAGTCGATGCCAGTCCCTATCAGCCTCGCATTGGGATAGACGAGGAGGCACTCAATGAATTGAAGGAGTCGATACGTGAGCGCGGCGTCATCAATCCTATTCTGGTTCGTACCACCACGAATGGACGGTACGAACTTATTGCCGGGGCACGTCGGGCTGAAGCCAGCCGGGCACTTGGCCGGGCCACGATTCCGGCAATCGTGCGCAATTACTCAGACCAAGACGCTGAGTATCTTGCGCTCATCGATAACATACATCGGCAGGACCTCGGCGTCCTTGAACAAGCACGATCCTTTGCTCGATTGATCGACCGGCATAGCCTAACCCATGAGGACCTTGCCAAGCAGCTGAAATGTTCGCGCGCGCGGATTACACGGATGCTGAAAGTGTTGGATCTCTCTCAGGAGGTTCAAGATCTCCTCTATGCGCCTGGGCATGAATTTGGAGCATTACATGGGGAACTCTTGGCTAGTGTGAAATCGTCGGAGAAGTGCCTTCGCCTTGCCCAACGGGTCGTGCAGGAGAAGTGGAGTACACGCCGCCTCGAAGAGGAAATCAATCGTAAGCCCCGCGTGCATAAAGGGTATGAATCTGTTGTCTACGAAGAGCGGCCTGATGGCTTTAACTTGCGCATCAGTTTTCGGGATAACCATGAATATGACATCGCGCGCTCAGAACAGGCGATCCAAAAAGCCCTCGCCCGTCTATCCCAAACAAAAACCGTGGGTGGTCATAGAGAAATCGCCCATACAATCGAAACATCCGAGGTTGGATAATCTTAGAGGCGCGTAGCGTGTATTCTTTCCAAAGATTACGCCCGCAAGTTGTTTCCATCCTACGCTTCTTTCAACTATCGAAAAGATTACAAGAGACTTTTATTCTTTTTTGCCGTTTTTGCAGTGGCTGTGTCTCTACTACTGACCATATTCAGAAGATTCTCGACATTTACTCAGTTATCCACAGGCCTTCGATACTTGACCGAACAATTTTCGATACTTGACCGCAGGTTCGATAGTTGACCGAAGAGGATCAACGATAGTTGACTGAAACTGATCGATAGTTGAGAGAAAGTTCGATCGATGACAGAAAGATATTCAGTTCTAACTATATGAAACTCCACCGATCAAAGATCGCGATAAGCAACTACTACGTTAGAGACTTAACGAAGGATTAATCTACGTTACGATGGAACACGCTGATTTAGTCGCAACTTCGGAAGGAAATCCCTCCCATTCTGTGCCTGATCCTCAAAGAAAAGGATTTCTTCTGAATGCTCCCGTCTTATTGCTTGCAGAGCATATTTTGGGATCGATTCCTCTCTGGGAAGTCAAAAGTAAGAACCGGAAAGAAGGACTTCGCGAAAAGGAAGTTCTACGTGAGGTGTACTATCGAGGTGAGCTGCGGAAAATCCCTTTGGTGATTTATGCGAGTGGAGATCTAGGACTTCCAAATTCCGTGGATCTTGAACTCTTCCGTGGGTTTGAACGCTGGGCGCTTAGCCAGCTTGAGCGGAAGAAAGTCTTAGACCCTATTGTGAGAATCTCAGGAGCAGAGATTCTGCAGGCGGCGGGGAAGGAGCCGTCGGGTGCTGCGTATGCTGAGGTCGACCGCTTCTTTTTACGGATGGCTGGGACCATGATTTCAGCAGGTCGCACCAAAACTGAGGTAGGGGAGGGAATAAGAGGGAATGGTCCCTTGAATCGTAAACGGTTGCGAAGCAACAAGGGGATTGTTTTTAAGATCTTTGGAACGGTGGTATTACCAGGCCAACCAAATAAGAAGGGTGAGATGGTAGATAAGTATGAGGTGGAGCTTGCTCCGTGGTATCGCGATAGTTTGTTGATGGGCAATTGTTTTGTAATTGATCACTCACTATTTACTGGGATGAAGGGGTCACTCTCAAAGTTATTACATCAGCTACTACATAATCTCTTCTATCTCGGAAAAGGACATGCAGAACAGCGATATTCCGATCTTGTAGGGTATTGGCAAATCAAGAGATATATGGCGAAGTCGAAAGTGATGGAACAGTTTGCCGAGGCCCATCGTGAACTTCTGAAGCGAGGGTTCTTAGAGCATTGGCAGATTGTGCCGGTCGGGGTACGGGAGCAAAAAGACTTTCTGTTTATTTGGGATGCTGGGTCAGCTTGGTGGAAAACGGAAGCTCAATTGCCAGAGTTACAGGCTAAGTATGAACTCGGAGAACCGCATCATAGGGACTCAGATCCTGTAATCGATCCATTTCTCACGGCGCTTCCGGAACCAAGTACAGGAGCGGCCATGACATCAGCCACTGATACGAATTCAGCCGCACGGTTACTAGACGAGATTATAAGTTTGTCCGGTCGCCGGAAAGATCCGGACGTGTGGGAAAAATGGTGGAAGCGAGCGATCGCGGCAGTTCCTCACCCACGGATTTGGCTTCGGATAGGCGAAGTGAAAGAAAGGAAGGCGCGTGGAGAACGGATTAATATGGGAAGCTATCTCGCGAAGCTGATTAAGATCGAAGCCAAAGGCCTCGGAGTCCCCTGGGCTGAGGACGAGAACAGGAGCACGTAGGAGGAATGGGAGGAATAGGTGGCAACATCTCTGCAGCGGCACGTATCATGTCCCATGGAAGAAATTGGGCGAAGTATACATTCCCGGATTCGTGCAGCCGGTGTGCGTCTCTCACAGGAAGCGACCGGGACAGGAGTAACCGTGCCCTCGCCTGTCAGAGGAAGGTGACAGAGTGGGCGCTGAGACACGCAGAACAGAGATGCAAGCAGATGTGGATTTCTCACCGGTGATTGAGAAGTCGCGCTTCCCTCCGCTCTCACGTTTTCCTCGCCCTCTCAGATCCCTTTGATACAATAACCAACTGTCATGGGTGTGATCCTCCTTCTCCTCTGCGCCGGCGTGTTTCTCAGCCTGTTCCAGTCCACACGCGACGGGTTTCTTTGGCTAATTGTGGGTGCGCTAGTGCTGGGCATCGTGTTTCTGGTTCTTCCCTTCTCTCCGTGACCGCCTTGTGTCCACCAGTACTTTCCCATACCCTGCCGCTAGGAGCTGTCCAACAGCGCGAGACGTCTCCCGGTTCCCTTTCAGGGCGCATGGCACAGTGATGGGACCGACGCTGCATGGCATCCGTTTCTCACACTGTGTCACATCTCACGCATGGTCGTTGTGACAATCAGCCTCTTATGGTTGCCCATGTATGGGAGGCGGGGCGTTGGCGTCAGCCGGCATAGGATTCTGGGACGAAGGTGGGGCCTCAGGGGTGAGGCAGGGTGGAGTGATGCGCGCATTCAGCGGAGTGATCCCAGTCGAACAAGGTGAGGGCGTAGGGTGGGGAGGCGTGGCCTCGCGGGGCTGTCCGCGCAGAGCGGACGCCTCCTACGCCAGGGAGGCTCGCACAATCTGGTGAAGCTGATCGCAAAGCCTATCCTTCGGCAGATAGCGGACCGACGGATAGTGCTGCAGGATATACAGGCGTACCTGCTCCTCTATGCCAGCAGACATCAGAATAATCGGCAGGGCCGGTTGGTGGGCAGCCACCGCCTGGATCACCTCCAGCCCGTTGAGGCGAGGCATATTGAAGTCGGTAATGATAAGGTCGGGTTGGTGCACCCGCCAGCAGTGTAGTGCCTCCTGTCCATCCGCAGCCTCCAGGACCCGGTACTGGTCGGCTTCCAACCGCAGCCGAAGACCGTCACGGAGGTCGTCATGGTCTTCGACCAGCAAGATCGTGGTCATCGTCGGATACCGTCGTGCGACGGACCCTGGTGTCGCTGGTCGGATTCGGCCCGGCACTTGTACTCCCAAATTCTCTCCGGACACGTGCAGCTCACTGGTGACAATCGTTGAGGGACGCCACGACCGTGTCTAGTCATCGTTGGGCGTTCCGAGCGCGCGTGTCTGGGCAGTGAACCTTTCCTCAAGATGACCGACTTACACAGTCCAGCCCACGCAACGACGCTCGATGGGTGGTCATCCATCTGTCTTCAGCTGCTTTGCTGGAAGCACAGCAAGTTGCTTGCCTAGATAGGCGCTGAGGAATCTTGCAAGAGTTGTGATTAAGTAACTGCCATTGCGAATGAAAACCCTCTGGCTGGAAGCAAACGCAGTCCAACTGGGAATGGAAGTCAGAGCTCCGTATCCGAATCGATACAGCGGTATATCGGTATCGATACGGCAGCAGAAACGCCGGCGCTTCGCTCATCCCTGGGACGTCGTCTGCTCGCCTGTCCAGCCGATGACGTAAGAACTCTCTGGACGAGCGCGCACTCCCATGAGGAGCGGTCAACGGTCTGGCCGTCGCTGTCAAGACGACGGACGTCAGTTGGGCGTTGCTGAGACGGACCGTTTCACCCTGAAGGGCTCTGGCGCGGATGCCATGCGTCGTGAGAGCCATTCCCCGCCCCCCCATATCACCTTGCTGAACGTCACGCGCGTGGAATGGAGAGTACCCGTCACGTGGCTGCTCGGCATCACCAGAACGGAGGAGGCTTGATGGTCGGTTGGGTATACCCTAATCGGAGTCACAGGACGTCGTCAGGAGATCCTGTGTTCCATGGCATACAACGAGTTCAGCCATCAACCCTGATGAAACACCTGATCGGCTGTTGTATAACCAACCGTGATTCAGGAGGTCCGTGACGATGAGACGCTGGACAGTCGTCGCTCCGGTGCTGGTGTCCCTCGGTCTTGCCGGGTGCTTCGAGAGGATTGTGGAACCTGCGGACGTGTTCGGCGACGTGCACCGAGGCGAGACCTACAGTCCAGCTTCGACCATGATTGATGACTGGTATGCGGTCGAAGCAATAGACGCGCAGACGTATGCCATCAACGAACCGAAATCCTCTCAGTACAATACGTCGTATCTCCTCGTCGGAGAGACTCGAGCCGTCATGTTCGATGCAGGGAGCGGGGAACGGCCGGCCGGTTCTCGATCTATGCGTGAGGTGGCGGCACGTTACACGGGCAACAAGCCAATCACCCTGATCCTTTCCCACTTTCATTACGACCACATCGCTGACGCCGCGGCATTTGACGATGTGACCTTGATCGACCGCCCGGACATCGGTGCCGAGATCACAGACGGAATCTACACGATCGGCCCATTGGAGTCGCATGCGATGGACTGGCGACCGCTCAAGGTCGCGGGGCTTATCGCGGATGGGGATGTGC
Organism: Nitrospira sp.; assembly: GCA_019636945.1. Taxonomy (GTDB): domain Bacteria; phylum Nitrospirota; class Nitrospiria; order Nitrospirales; family Nitrospiraceae; genus Nitrospira_D. The sequence continues at coordinate 34,227 of JAHBWO010000002.1, forward strand.
TTGACCTTGGAGGCCGGACACTTCAGGTCTTCAACTTGCCTGGGCATACCACAGAATCGGTCGTGCTGTTCGATCGACATCGCAATCAGGTCTTCACCGGTGATTTCGTGTATCGCCATCTGGGTGGCATCATCGCCTTTGCATCGGGATCCGATCTGACGGCGTACAAGGAGAACAGCACGCGGTTATTACATCTCACTCACGCCGACACGCTGTTCTTCGGCGCACACGGCATCCCACGGTTCGATCGCGACTGGCTGGCTCTCTTGGACCGTGCACTGGACACGATGGTCACAGGGCATGCGACGTACCGATATGTCGCCCATTATCTCGCTCCTGGTATGCCATGGCGGGTACAGCAGGACGGAGACTTGTACATCTACACCACGCCGTTGGTTGATCCGCATCTCTTCTGGTCGAAGTGGGCACTGTTGCTGGTGGCGACCGTGAGCCTCCTCGTTTTCTATTCGCTTTTCAGAATCGTGCGCTGGTCACTCACACCTATCCGCGTCGACAGATCTGGGGTATGAGCTTGTAGACTAGGGGGAATGTCAGTGGTCAGTGCACCATGCGAACTGGTCACACAGTCGGAGCCCATTGAAACGCCGGCGTTCCTGGCGCAAACTGTAGTCGCGTGTTTCACAGACTGGAAGAGGTAGAGTCGGCTCGTAAGCTGAGTTGCCTAAGCATTGTTAGGCGGGCGCAATTTGAGCAAGCACAATATCATGGAGACTATAGACATGACGAACAGTAAGCGCGGGCCAAAGTTCACGGCCATTGATTTGGGCCCGCTGGCCCAGTTGGACCAGTACACATACAAATATCCGGCGTTGCCGCGCGAAACCGACGGGAAGGTGTTCTTGAATCAAGTGCTGGGAATGACCAGTAGCGAGATATCCCTCAACAAACTGCCACCTCGGACGTCAATGCCCTTCTACCATACGCACCGTCTCAACGAAGAGATCTATCTCTTCCTGAAAGGCGTGGGCGGATTCCAGATTGACGACAAGATCCTACCAATTCGTGAAGGGACGGTCATCCGGGTCGCCCCGGAAGGGGAGCGATGCTGGCGGAACACATCCGAAACAGACGATTTGTACTACGTCGTCGTCCAAGCCCGTGCTGGCACTTACGAAGGCCATACCGTCACGGACGGCGTGGGTATTCAGAAAAGAGTGCGCTGGGTTGCCAAAGAACCCGCCTAACATGGCACTTCAGCCGACCCGTCACTCGCTGCGCGGGTTCGTGTCGACGGAGCGTTGTGGTTCGCCGGACACAACTACGCACATGAACGACAGAGAGCTCTCTCGCCAGCTTGCTGGCCTCGCCAACATCGTGGCTGAAACAGCAGCCTTGTCGTTCAACATGATGTATGTCCGAGACTAAGGTCGGCCTGGCATGAAGCTCGCCGTGATTGGGGAATACAATTCTGATTTCGAACCGCACGTGCAAACCGATACGGCCATTGCGCATGCTGCGTCCGCGCTGTGTCTCGACGTACAATTCGAGTGGATCTCATCAGTGGAGGCCCACATCGCAACCCTGAAACACTTCGACGCACTGTGGTTGGCACCGGGGAGTCCCTACCGTGACCTGAGCCGGACACTGGACGCCATTCGGTTTGCTCGGGAGCACGATATTGCCACGCTCGGCACCTGTGGCGGCTACCAGCACATGGTGATTGAGTTTGCCCGAAACGTGATGGGACTCCGTGATGCGCAGCATGCGGAATATGATCCTTATGCCTCCTGCGTGATTGTGTCCCGCCTGCCCTGTTCCCTCGCGGGTCGCGAATTGGAGATCTCACTGAGCCCCGGATCAAGAACCGCCGCAGCCTATGGAACCCACGCTATCACCGAACGCTACTATTGCAACTTCGGTGTCCATCCTGACCATGTGTACCAGATTTCTGACGCTGGGTTCACGGTCGTCGGAACAGATGCTGACGGCGAGTGCCGCGTGATGGAAATTGCGGAGCATCGTTTCTTTGTTGGGACCCTATTCGTTCCGCAAGCGAAATCGCGGCCTGATCACCCGCATCCGTTGATCACCGCCTTCCTGCTCGCAGCCGTGCGATAACTGCAAGTTGTGCCGGAGTGATAATCGTCGAAGGTTGTTGGATGTTACGTCATTCGTTGCCGCAGGGTGGATTACATGCACCGGATGCCGCGATGGTGACGCCGAACCCCTCGTTTACTAGGCGACCCATTACGAACCTGTGCGATTGAACGTTGACCATCGGGAGGGCACCATGCCCATTGTCGTTCAACCCCCAGTCGTCACCATGCTCGTCGTCTTATCAGCATGGCTCATTCATGCGGTGCTGGGTCCTTGGCAGCCCATCGTCAGTGTCTCAGTGTTGGGTGGCGTCCTGGTCGCATTGGGTTTTTCGTGCATGATGTGGGCACGCATCCTGTTTACGTCTCGCAATACTACCCTCTTTGTGGGGAGGCCGTCTTCGCAGCTCGTGTGCGACGGCCCGTTTCGATGGTCGCGCAATCCCATGTATGTGGGTGTGCTGGTCTTTCTGATGGGTCTTGCCTTGTGGGTGGGTACCTGGCCTTTCTACATGGCCGTCCCGAGCACATTCCTGTTCCTCAACTTCTTTCATATTCCCCGTGAGGAGCGTCTGTTGCGTGAATCGTTTGGCGAGCAGTATCTCACCTATTCCAAGGACGTTCGCCAATGGCTCTGACGACCATTATTGCGCTCCCGTTGATCGTCGTGTTTCTCACGCTCTCACTCTGGCATGTGTGTTGGTTGTTGGGTGGTCGTGTGGGACGGGATGCCGCCATTCCAGAAGTTGAGGGCAAGCAGGTGTTTCAGCCGTCGGCTGCGGCCACGATCGTGGTGGCCGTTGCGTTGGCGCTGTGCGCCTTGCTGCTTGCGGCAACCGCTGGTCTCGTTCCACTCCCATTGCCCAACACGTTGCTGGTCTGGCTGACCAGGACATTAGCTGTGGTGCTGCTTCTCCGTGCGATTGGCGATTTCCGACTGGTGGGGTTCTTCAAACGCATACGAAACACTCATTTTGCTCGTTTGGATACGCTGGTGTACTCCCCACTGTGTCTTCTGTTGGCCATTGGTTCCTTCATCGTCGGGTTCACACCGTAAGCGCACTCATGGAGGTTTTGCGATGATTGAGGCGACGAGCGATTCAGTTCGGTATCAGACTCAGCTCACGAGCGGACTACACTCTGTCCTCTCGGACACCACGCGGGACAAGGGAGGCAGCGAGTCGGGGTTTCGTCCGCACGAACTGCTTGAGGCGGCCCTGGCGAGTTGCATGAATATCACGCTTCGCATGTATGCCGATCAACATGGCCTGGCGCTGGCCGGTGTGACGACACGGGTGAGGCTTGATCGCAGCAAGCCAGATGAGTCTGCCCTCGAGTACGAGGTTGAGCTCCAGGGAGCCCTGTCTGGGCAAGACCGTGCGCGTCTGATCGATGTGGCGGGGAAGTGTCCGGTTCGAAAAACGCTCTCAAAGCGTATGGGATTCCGAACGGGATGATGTCGCGGATCGGGAAGGAAATAGGAAATGAAGGTCGGAGAACTATTTCGTTGCAGGAGGGCTTCGGCGAGCACGCTGGACGGCTATTCATCGGGGGACACGCAGGGGGACCAAACCAGCCAGTCCCACAAAGAAATTGCATACGGACCCCCATTCTCAATTCTATCGACCACGCCAATCGCACGCATGTTCGACACCGATTCGATATGCCGGGCGGCGGTGACAAATGGCATCGGTTGCCCCTCAACGATCGGCATGGAAAAGCTGGCGGCATGCCGATGCCCGCCACCCCCATGAGCCTGCGCGATCCGCGACACTTCGGCGCCACCACCTCAAGAGCGAAGGCTGACATATCGCCGCCCCTCACGCTCGTACCACACGAGACAAAAGGGATGGTCAATAGTCAAGCGTTCGCCCAACTCGCTGCGGAGAATGGCGCTGTGAACAGCCGGGACCGTCTCGCCCTCGAAGCGCACCAGCACGGCAGTCCGCAGCAAATTACCGATCAGCTACTCCTAGGCACGGAGAATCGCCCGTCCTTCCGTCGCCAACTCATACCGCTTCAATCCGCTCCACACATCAAAGTCGAACGGGTAGGATTCAATCGCCGCATTGATTGCTCGACTCTCCGGCAATTGCCAGCGATGGAGATCTTTATCCTGCACATATTGCAACAGCCAGGGCGCAGCCGTCCGATGCGCCCATTCCCACACAAGCACGGCGCCGGATTTATTCTGCTCATAGTGAGTTGAAGCGCGAGGACGGGTCTTGCAATCCAACACTGACTGCAGGCTACGCAGTGCAGTCGCTCCGCGAGAAGGAGGGCTGCACCATGCTGGTGCAGCCCTCAGATGCCAGCGGCATGATGCGATCGATCTGCGGCGCTGTTGCACTACATCAAAATGCTGCCGGAAAAGGTTCTGCACAGGAATTCCGCGCTGAGTCCTAGTGCTGACCATCACCGAGAGGTGATCTTGGTGGCGTCAGCACGCTGAGTGGGGACTTTCGAATTGAGGCTGGGACGGCTGAACAGTAGGAGACCGTGTTTTCGTTATGGAACGATGACGATACTTCCAGGGTATCACGGACGACGAACAAGCCATGTCGGCGAATAATCTTCGCTGGCTCGGTCTGGCATGTGAACTGGTCGGGATCGAGAAGATAGGCGACCGCCAGGGCGTCAAACGGGGAGAATCCGTTGGCGCCGAACACATTCTCCCACATCGTCAGCCAGGGTAGTGACCGTGATGCCAGCCAGGGATCAAGCCCTCCACGTTGTTGGAGGACGGAAAGGTCCGTTCCGGTAACCACCACTTCACGTGCAGCTTCAAACGGAATCAGATGAAGAGGAATGCCGGAACGTAGAACGATGTCGAAGGCATCGAGGTCTTTCCTGACGTTCAGATCATGAAGATGCAGGAGGGGTGTCTTGCCTACCCGGAACACGTGACCGGGCCGTTGCCCGCCAACTGCGACGATGGCCTCGATATGGGGAATTAACTCGGGGTGCGTGCGCAAGAGCATGGCGATATTGGTCAAGGGACCGAGGGCCAGGATGGTCAGGGGCTGTGTATCGAGGGCTTTTGCCAGTTCGTCCACAGCTGGAGGACGCTCGATCTGGTTTCGGATTGGTCGGCCAGCCCCGGGAGAGACCCGTGGTAAATCGAGCACCGGCTCATGCATGGCTATTGAATGCAGCAGAAGCCGTGCCGATTCCGTCGCTTGCTCGATGGAAGTATTTCCGAACACGGTGCTGAGACCGACCACGTTCAGGGCTTTCGACCGCAGAGCTGCGACGATAGCCCAGCAATCATCCACATCGTGGGTGGATTCCATTATGCATGCGGGATCCGTATCGATCCAAATTGTTCGCTCGCCAGCCAGTGTTGGGTAGGACAGCAGATGGAGCGTGAATGCTGTCCAGAAGATGCGTGTGATCATGAACGTGTACCGAGCACGCAGATGGCCGGGATTGGCTTGAGTGCCAACTCCTCTGTCCGGATCTGAGTGAACCCTGTGCGCACCATGTGTCGGGTCACCTCATCGGCCATTTGCCATGCCTTGGCTTTGCTCGGGTTTTGGCCTCTGGGCATGTAGGTGGTTGCCACCATACCACCAGGCTTAAGGTGGTGATGAAAAACTGAGAAGACAGCCTGTAGGTCCTCGAGAAACTGGACCACGTTGACGGAGTAGATCTTGTCGTATTGGTCCGCCGAGCCTGACAATTCCCTGAGGCTGCCGAGCCAAAGCTCAAGCCGTTTGTCCTTGATGGCATGACGATTGCGCGCAGCGGCTTGAGCAAGCATCGTTTCGGAATGATCGAGCCCGACCACTAACCCCTCGGTTGCGTGGGAGAGACATGATTGGAGCGCCAGGCCTGGGCCGCAACCCAGCTCCAGGACATGGTCAGTGGGTTGGATATCGAGCAGGTCAACGGTCCAGCGATTTCGGTCTTTATTTGAAGTGCGGTGGGCCATGATCCATCCGGTCATGTGTCCGAGCAAGCCACGGGGATGTTCAAACTGCGTCGCGATAGTGTCGGGTATTCTCATCGTGCAACCTCCTCCTGTTTTCCTCTTTCGATGATGATCGAGTGTCTTAGATTCGTCAGGGTATCTGACGCCTGTTTGAGTTCCACCGCCGTAAACTCCTGGGCAATCTTCTCAAGGATGCTTCCCTCCCGACGGCGCATGTCGGCGAAAGTCGAACGTCCTTTTTGAGTCAATACAACGAAGGGCGATCGCTTATGTCCGGGGTTATCCTGAAAATCCACGAGCTGGGCCCTTGCCAGTTCGTCCACATTGATCTGAATGTGTTGCCGCGAGACCGCTTTGGTACGCGCAATCTGCGGGACGGTTTGTGCTCCCTCATCAGTGAGGCACTCCATTACGGCGCGCATGGTCGCTGTCACGCCAAGATCTGCGTGTAATTCATCCCCCAAGGCCTTCAACTGGTGAAAACAAGAACGGATGTCACGGATCACCTGATACAATGCTTGAGTTTTAAGAGTCATGCGTTCTCCTTGTTTCATCCCCGGCAGTCCCCATTACTCGACAACACTGTTGTCAATATATACAACGACAATATTGTTGTCAATTTGTCCGTAAGGGGGCGGGAGGTTTTATACGGGAGCGAAGTAGGCGGAATGGTTTCTGGCAGCGGATTAGGCTGTTGGTGAGAGTATGGCTAAGGCCAGAGGAGTTAATGCGGACTCATAAGCCGCGGGTCTGTGTCTGCGAGAGACCCTTAGTTTAGAAGGCTGATGGTCTGATCACCTGTTGGGCGGGGAAAGCAGTGTAGCCAGAATGGATCGGCGTCAACACACTGGGCCGTGGATTTCTTCACCTGAGGTTTCGCACAGAAGCTGGTGGCAGCGAATGCTTGGGCCGGAAATTTGAGTCAGAGACCTATTTCGTTGCAGGAGGGCTTCGGCGAGCACGCTGGACGGCTATTCATCGGGGGACACGCAGGGAGACCAAACCAGCCAGCCCCACAAAGAAATGGCACACTGACCCTCATTCTTGACCCCCATTCTGTGCACACCGTCACCACTCATTGAAACAGCACCGGGTATGGCGTATGGTTCGCGAGTAGTAGTGGCGTGTGATACGCACAGAAACGATCGGATCCAGCTCTTACGCGGATCCGTCTACACATTGTTAGACCTTCGAGAAGCGAACTCGATGCCCACGCGGCGCACCATCATTCACTCCCTTGGTTTTCTCACCGCAGCCCCTCTAATAGTGGCGTAAAGGAAGCGTTCGCCATGGCGAATAGAGAAGACGTCTGGTTCATGCCGGACGAAGGTGGCCCACACGAGCGTACCTGGATGGCCTTTGGAGCCAGTGCAAAGATATGGGGCAAGAAGCTCTTGCCGGAGGTTCAGCGCAACCTGGCGACAATTGCCCTGACGATCGCTCAGTATGAGCCCGTTTCAATGGTGGTTCGTCCCACGGACTTGCTACTCGCCAAACAACTGATGGGATCCAAAGTAGAGCTGATTCGTTGCCCGCTGGATGACGTGTGGATGCGCGACACCGGCCCGGTGTTTGTCGTGACCGAACATGGGGACAAAGCCACAGTGGACTGCAACTTCAACGGCTGGGGCGAGAAGCAGGAGTTCCATCAAGACGCCAACGTCGCCTCGTTCGTCGCACAACGTGCTCGTGTGCGCCGCATTCGAGCCAACTTGGTCCTGGAGGGCGGGGGGATTGAGGTGGACGGCCACGGTACCGCGATCATCACCGAGAGTTGCGTCCTCAACGAAAACCGCAATCCTGGTGTCAGCAAGGCCCAGTGCGAGCGGGAGCTGAAGCGGTTACTTGGTTTGGAGAAGATCATCTGGTTGCCTGGCATCACGGGTCAAGACATCACCGATGGACACACCGATTTCTATGCGCGCTTCGCGCGCCCAGGGGTGGTGATCGCTGGCTATGATCCTGATCCGAAGTCCTTCGATCATGCGGTGACAACACGGCATCTGGACATGCTGCGCGGGGCAACGGATGTCGAAGGCCGAACACTGGAGGTGGTGGTGCTGGAGGCACCTTCACGGGTTCGAGCGACGTTTGCAAACGACGACTTCGCTGCCGGCTACATCAATTTCTATGTCTGTAATGGCGCAGTGATTGCTCCTGAGTTTGGCGATCCACGAACCGATGCGGCCGCCAAGCGTGAACTGCAACGAGCGTTTCCTGGACGAGAGGTAGTCCAGATCAACAGTGACGGTATCGCGGCGGGTGGTGGCGGTATTCATTGCACGACACAGCAAGAGCCAAAGGTCTAACACGTCAATCCAGCGGATGGTCTACGGCAGCCGCTGATTTCCAGCGTTAATACGACAGAGCTAAGGACCGCTTTATGGCGGTGCGATCTCGGCGTCGAACTTCCGCTCTTGGCCGATAGCTGACGGTGGGTGCGGGTGACGACAATCAACACCCAATCTGATCCTTGGTGGTCGTTCATGCCCAACACCAAGCTGCGCGTCATCAGCGTCGAGGCACCCTTCTGCCGCAGTCCTGTAAGCTCGGTTTGCCGTCTCGCCTGCGGCGACCGCGCGGCTCCTGGTTCGCGTCGCTCATCCCATCAGACGGCAGGACTTACGCCCTGCCCATGACCCCAATCACACAGACCGATGGACGGCACCGCGCAGGCGCCGTGCCGCACCCCTATTCGATTGGCACCGTCCATCCGCGCCGCGCAGATGGACCGTGCGAAGACGCCTTCTCAATCCGGTCTCGTCGTTCGCATCGGTGGGGAAGAAAGACCGACAGGAGGGGGAGGGGGCGTGCGTGCCTGTGTGTCGTGAGGCTACCACACCGGTCTTGACGTCAAGGCCTGCGCTGCGGCGATTCCGCATGCTCGCGAGCGTGCTGCGCACGGCCCTGACCGCTGCGCGTGCGGTGTGCTGGAGACCCTCCACTCAGGCAATTCCGCCTGGGACAATCTGGAGGAATTGACATGAAACCATTCAACAACGAACAACCAGCGATCGTGGCGACCTTGGTGCCGGAAGAGGACCGGCTCACGTTTCTGCCACGCCACTTTGGGACGCACATGCTCACCGTGGAGAATTGTCTCTACGCGCAGTTCTCCAAGCTCTGTCCCACGTACACCGGAGGGTATTGGCACTTTTACGACTTGAGCAACGGCGGGTGTTATCTCGCCCCGAGTCGTGAGACCTATCCACTCGTGCATGCGGACAACTTCTTTGACGCCACGGTCTCGGGCGATGCCGCCGGGATAATCGTGTCCCTGTTCACGTTCAGCCACCTGTCCTTCCTGTTGGAAGACAATCCACGTGGTCCTCGGATCGCCCAGTACTTTCATCTGCTGCGTGATTTCGCAGGCGATCATCCTGAGGCCGGCCTGATCTTTCGCGCGATCGACTGATTCGCTCAACAGGGCCGGCGGGGCTCTCTCGCTCGTCGGCCTTGTCTGATCAGGCCAGTTCTCCCTTCCTTCTCCCACATTGATCTCTCCGATCCTGACCCACGAGTGTGTTGGCACGTTCCACCAGCACGGTGGCACCGCGCCCGCGCCGTGCCGTCCTTCACGCACCGTCGCGTCGCCTGCGGCGGCCCGACCGTGCGGACTGTTCTCCCACTCCATCCATTCCCTCGCTCCCAACGGTGTGGGGCCCGTCCGGGTGCAACCGCGCCAGCCAACGGCCCGGAGGGCTGTCACGCTCGCAGCCGGCCGGGACCCCAGACTCGGACGTTCTGTTGCGCCTCCTGCTGTGCGTGAGAGGCGCAACACATGTTCGTGAAAGAGACCGGTGGGCCGGTCGACGCGCTGTGGCCGCTGTTCTCGTGTCTGGCTGTTCTCATGGAGAGACAGTCCAACAGAAAGGAACGAACGATGAACACAACAACGATGTATCGGGCGAATGTTCGACGAGTGAAGCGGCATCCGAATGCGATCCGGGCCGATCGAGCCGCGCAGGCGCTGGCCTACTATCGCGTCGCCGCCTTACGGGAGCCTGGCGCTGCAGTCGAAACAGTCCTGTCCGATTTCCTCACGGATCTCCGTCATTACTGTGAGCGCATGCGCCAGGATCTGGCATCGATCGAGCGTGTGGCCCAGCTGAATTACGTGAATGAAACGAATCGACGCTAAACACACAAGCGGGAGTCGGAACGGTGGCAGCCGTTCCGACTCCCTGACCATGGCTCACACAGAAGGGAAAGGCGAGAAGATGACGAAGAAGATCGTATCAGCAAACCAGAATCAGCATGACACCACGTCGGTCTGTATCCCCCTCTATCGGCTGCAGGTGGTGAAAGAACCCCATTCGGCCCTGTACGGCGCACCACGGCTCTCACAATCGAGTGAGGTGTGCCGCTTTCTCCGGGCCCACTTCGATGGACGACCGCATGAGGAATTCCTCGCGCTGTTCCTCGACGCGAAAAATACCCCCGTCGGCTATCAGGTCGTGTCGGTCGGGAGCCTCACGCTCTCGATCGTGCATCCACGTGAGGCCTTTAAAGCCGCTGTGTGCATGAGCGCGGCGGCCGTGATTTTTTCGCATAACCACCCGAGTGGGGATCCCACACCGAGCCTTGAGGACCGCACCTTGACGAAACGACTCGTCAGCGCGGGGGAATTGCTGGGTATTCGTGTGCTCGACCATATCGTGATGGGGGAGGGACGGCACGTGTCCTTCGCTGATGAAGGCTGGCTGGACGGGGAGGGGTGAGGCGTCAGATCGAAGGACTGATGCCGGATGACACGCATGGAACAGGATAACAGTCGGGAACGAGAAAGAAAGGACAGCATCATGACTCCAAGCAGGATCGACGAATCGGTGAATACGAATGAGGGCGAAAGCTGGCACTGTCCGGATTGCCAGAGCTGGGGACCCTTTACTGTGACCATGCTCACGCGCGTGAGGCTCAGCGAGGATGAGACGCCCTTCCTTGACGATGAGGGAGACACGGACGACGACACAGCCTTTGCCATGTGCGAAGTCTGTCAGCGACAGGCCCCCGTGTCTTCTTTTCGTTTTGAAGGAGCGCTGATGGATGATCCAGAACGACAAGCACGTGCACGCTGGACGCGACAAGGGGTGGATCACGCAACACCAGACCAGATCATGGCCGACTTCACCGCAACGCCTCAGCGAGGTGCCTGGGTCGGCCCGTTTCAGATTCCAGATGAGAGCCCGATCGTGGGAACAGAAAGGACGCCAGCATGACGACCCAAGCGGAGACGATCTTTGTCACTCCGGACGGTGACGCAGGACCACAGCAGGAACTCATTCCGAGTGTGAGCATTGCCAACCTGTTACAGCAACGGGAGGCGGTCCTGACGCTCTTTCGCGAGGCGCTCGACAAGCTGGAGCAAGCTCACGCCCTGGCAACGGCGGCACGGCTCGGATTTCCTGATCTCTCCATGGCCCGCGGGTGGCGAGGCAACGGCATCCGCGTGACGGGCGAGTATGCCACCCGTACGACGCTGTTGGAGACATTCCAAGCCTGTGTGGATGCTGGAGGATGGACGACGCTGCTCAACGAATCCGGTCTGCGCTCGATCATGTGCGCGTCGAAGCGAAAGGAGGTGGATGAGCAACTCGGAGCGGAGAAGGTGCCGGAACTCACGCGCGAGGCGATTCGCGCCACCTTTGCGACGCTCCATGACTCACGGGTGGACATGTTCGAGCAGGGGGTGATTGAGTGCTTTCGCCGCCTCTCGTGGGATTACAAGACGAATCTGCCGCAGAAATTTGGGAAGCGCATCGTGATGAGGTACTTGACCTCCTACGGCAGCGCCAACCATACGCAAACCGATCATCTCGACGACCTTTTGCGCGTCTTTCACCTCTGCGATGGAAAACCCGAGGCTGATCATCGGAGCGCGTCCTATGGTCTCATTTCTTCGGCGATGCAGGCGTCGTCCTTGTGGCCGAAGAGGGCAGAGAATGAGTACGTTGCGGTCCGGCTCTTTAAGAATCAGAACGGGCATGTCACTTTCAAAAGAACCGATCTGATTCAGCGGCTGAACCGGATCATCGCCAAGCACTATCCTGATGCGTTGCCCGCGCCGAAAGACTGAGGGAAAATGGAGCGGGTGGATGGGACAGCAGGTGGGAGGGGAGGGGACCAGGACTCCCTCTCCTTCTTTTGATCGCGTTTCCCGCCCCTCACCCACCACGGGGCGGGACGGCCCGATTCTGAGATCGGCGGATGGGCCGCTGCAGGCGTGCCAGCGTCCGTCCTGGCGCGCTTGCTCGCCCCATGGGCCGCCCCGTCGGCAGCTGCTTCACGGGGCCTGAACCCATCTTCATCGGAGGGGAATCGGGGGGTGTCTCAAGGAGAGGGCGGACTAGTGTGCGGACATGAGTTCGAAACGTCTCATAGCCAAACTGAATTGTGCCTTCCTCCTGCAGCGTGTTCCAAATCATCGCGAGCGAGCAGCCATCCTTCATCGCTTGCTCGATCTCGTGGCGAAGGGCGACGATCTGCGCTCGATTTCGTGCGGCAGGGGAGACCCGTTGCGCCCGTGCTTGCACCCTGGCCGATAAACTTTTCTTCGCTCCCATGTTTCGTCCTCAGTCGTGCCTGGGATTTTGTTAGACACGGATGATCCAGTAGATCACGACCGCTGCAGAAAATGTGACCACTGCTGCGAGGAGATTCAAGTACCCCACTGTGGTGGCCTTGCGCATCCGCGTCTCGGTCGTTTCCAATACACCGGTGACTTCGTTCCGGATCGCGCGGGCCACGTCCATGGTGTGGGTCGCCATCTCCGCCTTCATGGTCTCCGTAGTAGCCGTGAGCGAGGCTGTGACGATCCGTTCTGCTTTGGCTGTCGTCTCCGTGCTCCATCGCTCGAGTAGGGCTTCGAGCGTCTTGCGATACTCCTCAAGCAGGGCGTGGTGCGCGTGCTGGCTCTCAGCCAACAACCGTCTGTGCATCGTCTGCACCATCAAAATCGGGTCCGCTCGGTCCAGCGCCACGCCATGCTTCGAGGCAATTTCCTTGAGCAAGTCGTCGGTGGGATCCTCGCCCAGCATCACAGCACCGGCACGGCGGTGAACTGTTCAAACAATTGCTTTTTAATAATCGACAAGCGTTGCCGCGTCATGATCGTCATTCCTGACGAGGCAATCGCTTCATCGAACGTCATATGGTGTTGCAACATGTCGCTCAGATCGCGCCCGAACGTTTCTGCCTTCAAGTCCGGGAGACGGATGATGGCCGAGACCCGATCTTTGTTCGTCACATAAGCTTTCATCTGCTCAAAGGATTTGCCCTCCAGTTCAATCGGCCCCCAGTAGGGATTCAGCCACACCACAAACAGGACGTCAGCCGGAAACTGTTTCACCAGCTGGGTAAAGCCGTGCACCGTGTCCAACAACGCTTGCCCTCCCGTGACCACGGTATGCACGACCAGCTGATGACCCATGTCATGCAGCAAGGCCGGAACCTGGTTCGTGATGACATAGGCGGAGAGCGGTACAAACGAACTCGCGCCATTGTCGATCACCACATCTTCTTTAGCCTTCGCCACAAGTTCGACCAACTGATCAAAGCTACGCGGGTCGATCTCGTCCCCCTTCAGAATCTGCAGATGGTGCACCTTCAAACTCTTATACGCCTGAAACGAGGCGTTCACCGGATCGGTATCGATACACAGCGGCGTGTGCCCCTTCGATCGTTTGTACTGGGCCACGAACGACGCGATCATCGATTTGCCGACCCCACCTTTACCCTGTAAGACCATGTGAATCTGTGCCATTAGATTAAGTCCTCTTTCTTTGGAGTGGGATCAAAGGTAAAACCGCTCCCTGTTCCTTTGGGAGACGGCGTTGATTTCTTCTGCGATGAGACAGGTTCTCGATAAACCGTGGGCGGGACGATGCTCGCTCCTGCCTGCTTCCGCACCAGCTTATTCACATACAACCGAAAGGCCTGATAGCTGAAATCAATCTTCTGTTCCTCTTTCAGCGTCCGCCAAATCGTTGCCACTGGCCAGCCATCGTCCATGGCATGGTGGATCTCCTGGCGCAACGCGAGAAACACCGCCCGGTTCTGTTCACGCTTCGAGGCACGCTGTTTCTTCGCGCGCTCCGCAATTCGTCCCGACAGACTTGTCTCCATGATACCCCTGGGCTCTCGATTACAGAGAGAGTAGAATACACGAGAGAACAATGCAAGAGCAAAGGTCAAACAACGATTGCAACAGAGCATGAAGTATGATTAGATCTCAATGAAGAATGATCATATGCAGGGCAGGATAGGTGAAGGGGGCCCACCAGTGACACTGGTCGGCCACCCTTCACAGGCCTCTTCTTCGCGCCTGCGCGCTCAACGGGGGACTATCCTGCGGAGTCGGCGGAGGAGATGGATGAATAAGCGAGATCCCAAGAATCGCAAAGATTACCAGCCGATCAAGGTCTATTGTTTTCCGGAGGAGCGGGAGACCATCGAGCAGCAAGCTCGCTCGACCGGACTGAGTAAGTCGTCCTATCTCTTGCGCGTCGGCATGGGCTATCCCATCCGCAGCATCGTGGACCATCATCAAATAGAGGAGTTGGTCAAAATCAATGGGGATCTGGGACGACTCGGCGGACTCTTGAAGCTCTGGCTCTCGAAGGAGCAGTCCGTCGGAGGGATCGATGCCCGCACCATCCGCGAGACGTTGAAGAAGATCGACGGGACGCAAGATCAGATGCTCGCGCTGATGCAGAAGGTCCTTCGGCCACAGGCCGACCCCATCACGAGTCCAGGCACGAGCCCACGCACGAGTTCACCGAAGGCTGACCGCTCATGATTATCAAACATGTGCCGATGCGAACTCTGCGAAAGAGCAATGTGGTTTCCCTCGTCGACTATCTGACGAACACCCAAGGCAGACAGGAACGGGTCGGGGAGATCACGGTGAGCAATTGCCACAGCGACCGGCCCGACGCCGCGTCACTTGAAATGCTGAATACCCAATCGCTCAACACCAGGGCGCAGTCGGATAAGACCTATCATCTCATCGTGAGTTTCCGGCCTGGGGAGCGGCCCTCGGCGGAGACTCTGCGTGCGATCGAAGCCCGAGTCTGTCAACGATTGGGGTTCGGCGAGCATCAGCGGGTGAGCGTCCTGCACCATGACACCAACAACGTGCATCTGCATCTGGCCATCAATAAAATCCATCCGACGCGGTACACCCTGCATGAGCCGTACAAAGCCTATCGGGCCTTTGGCGAACTGTGCGACAGTTTGGAGGAAGTCTTTCATCTCGAGCAAGACAATCATCAGGTCCGGAAAACCGGCGGGGAGAATCGAGCATCAGATATGGAGCGGCAGGCGGGCACCGAAAGCCTGATCGGCTGGATGCAACGAGACTGTCTTGGTGAACTTCGGTCCGCGCACTCATGGTCAGAATTGCATCAGGTGCTTCATCACCATGGGCTCGCGATCCAACCACGCGGACAAGGGCTCGTCATCACGGACGGGCAGGGGACCTTTGTTCGAGCCAGTTCAGTGGCGCGGGATCTCTCCAAGATGTCCCTCGAACGCCGTCTCGGTCGGTTTCAACCACCCGGTGTCGTGCAGACCGCGAAGCCCACACGCCGCTACGAACCGAAGCCGGTTCGCAGCCGCATGGATACTCGTGCGCTCTATGAGCGATATCAACAAGACCGCCTCGCACGAGCTCAAGCACGAGCGGTCGCGATGCAGGTGGCGCGGACTCGCAAAGCTCACTCTATTGATGCGGTGAAGCGAGCCGGACAGATGAAACGAGACACCATCAAACTCACCATGCGGGGACGGATCACGAAGAAACTGCTCTACGCGAAGGTGTCGCAGACGCTTCGATCCGATCTCCGTCAGATTGTCGATCGACATCGACGGGACTGTGTGGCCATCACGGAACTCCACAAGAAACTGACCTGGGCTGATTGGTTGCGGCAGCAGGCGCTCGGGGGCGACCAGGAGGCGCTGCGCGCGTTACGCGCCAGAGACGCCGCGCGAGGTCTCACCGGTGACACGATCACGGCGGTGGGCACTCGACTCATGAACGCGGTCGTGGGTGCACATCAGGACTCCATCACCAAACAAGGCACCATCATTTATCGGGTCGGGCTCTCGGCCGTCCGCGATGACGGCACCCGTCTCCAGGTGTCGCGTGAAGTCACGAATGAGGGAATCGACGCGGCGCTCCGGCTCGCGATCCAGAAATACGGCACCACGATCGCGGCGTCGGGGTCCGATGCCTTCAAGACTCGTGTGGCAGAAGTGGCGGCTCGTTCCCATCTCACCATTCGCTTCGATGACCCGAGACTGGAACAGCAGCGGCAACGTCTCGCTCGAGAATCCCGACGCCCACTCACGCCGGAGACCTCCTCGGCCACAGGTCCGACGCAGACCGGCCCGTCGCCACCACTCACCCCGCCGAGTGATGCCGTGCTTCGCCATCTTGCGGAACAGGAACGACAACGGGTACAGGTCATTCAGACCCCGACCGTCAGACGGTTCGAGGCACGAGACCAGGGGATGGTGCAGTTCGGGGCGGTGCAGAAGATCGAGGGCAGGTCTTTCGCGTTGGTCCACCGACAGGACGAACTCTTGGTGCTCTCCATTGATGAGGCGACATTCAAACAGTTCGCCTCTTTGAAACGGGGTCATTCACTCCGGGTGTCTTCCACCGGATCGATCACGCTTGGGAGGGGACGCCGGCGATGAGCACCACCGACAACAATGCGGTCGGTCCTCACGTGCGAGCCTCACAGCTGGTCACCCATCAATGCCGCGACAGTGGTGACCGGCACGACCAAGGGCGATGCGCTGCGCGGCATCCGAGCGGTCAAAGAGGGATGCCAATATTATTGACTTCACGACGCGGGGCACCATCGCGCAAGACGTGGTCGACGATGAAGAGTATGACGACGGCGTTGAATAACACCGCGGATTTTCGCAAGGCTCTTGCGTGGATTGGCTGTTTCCCGTTACGGTAGTCTGATGAAACCGTCAGAAGCCCTGACCCTGCACCGTGACGCTCTGCGGCACATCATCAGCCGGCATGGGCTGTTGCGTCCGCGCGTGTTCGGTTCCGTCTTAGCTGGTGTGGACACCGAAGAGAGTGATTTAGATTTGCTGGTCGATCCGACCGACTCCACCACGTTGTTCACCTTGGCACGGCTTGAGCACGAGGCCCAACAATTGTTGGGTGTGCCTGTTTCTGTGCTGACCCCCCACTTCTTATCGATCAAGTTCAGGGATCGTGTGTTACAACAGGCCGAGCCTCTATGAAACACCCGGAACGCGTCGAATATTATCTGGAACACATGGTGGAGGCCATTGATCGGGCGGTCAGGTACGTAGGCCCGCTCAACGATGTGGGTGCGCTCTACCAGAACCCGCAGGTTCAGGATGCGGTGGTCCGTAATATTGAAGTCATCGGAGAAGCGGCCAATCACATTCAGAGAATGGATCCCACCTTTGTCGAACAACATCCTGAATTGCCGTGGGTTGAGCTGCGGGGCATGCGCAACAAAATCACCCATGAATATTTTGACGTGGATTGGCACATCGTATGGGGTACGGTGAGAACCGACCTGCCCCTATGACGGGAACAGATTCGCACACTCCTCATCGAACAACGCCACACCCACGATCAACAGCAGCAGAGTGAGCAAGACAGAGGGCGTCGCTAGCACCACCTTCACGCTTCCAACCGGAACGTGCCAGAACTAGTTGTGTGTTGCACACGTGATCAATGTCGTCGCCCGATGTGCACGTTCATCTTGTTGTGAAGGGGTATTTGGGGTAAGGTACTCTCATGCTGACCGAAGCCGAAATTGAACGCAATCTTCGTGCGGTGACCCATGCGATCGCGCAGCAGGAGCTCGAAGGATTGACGGTTCCCGCCGAGACCGTCGAGGACATGCGCAGGATTGCGCGTGGTGAAATGTCGAACGACGACTTGATCAGGAAGCTCTACAGCCGTTTCCCGAATGTCCCGATATTCACACCACGATGAGTATACCGACCTCGCGACGGGGGTGCTCAAGAACCGCTTGGGCATTACCGACGAAGCCACGCTAGAACAGACCGAGGCGCAATTCGTCGCGCAACGCTCGCACGAATTGGTGCAAGACCCCATTCCTGGCGCGTTTGATCTTCCCCATCTGCAAGCGATTCATCGTCATCTGTTCGGTGATCTCTATGAGTGGGCTGGACAATTGCGGACGGTGGATGTCATCAAGGACACGAGCCGCTTTGCGCACCATGCCTATCTTGAACGCGCCGCTGAGACGATCTTTCGGGAACTGGCGGAGGAGAACCATCTCCGTGGACTTGAGCCAGTAGCATTTAGTCGGCGTGCGGCGCACTATCTGGCCGAGTTGAATGCGCTGCATCCCTTTCGTGAAGGCAATGGACGTGCGCAACGGGAATTTCTCAGCCAGTTAGCGCGAGAAAATGATTATGCCATTGCGTGGGAACAGATCACTCAGGCAGACATGCTCGATGCCTCGCGGCGGTCGTTCTCTGGCGACCTGGCCCCTCTGACGACACTGATTCATGACAATCTGCATCGAGACGTTCCCATCCACGCGCAACCGTCAACGCAGGCGTCACGTCCCACGCAATCCGCACCGCCACCACTCACCCCGCCAAGTGATGCCGTCCTCCGCGACCTTGCGGAACAGGAACGACAACGGGTACAGATCATTCGGACGCCGACCGTCAGACGCTTCGAGGCACGAGACGAGGGAATGGTGCAGTTCGGGGCAGTGAAGCAGATCGAAGGCAGGTATTTCACCCTCGTTCATCGGCAGGACGAGACCTTGGTGCTCTCCATTGATGAGGCGACATTCAAACAGTTCGCCTCTTTGAAACGGGGTCATTTACTCCGGATGTCTTCGACTGGAGCGATCAGGCTTGGGAACGGACGGCGGCGATGAGCACCGCGTATAACAATGCGGTGGGTCCACAAGTCCGGGCCCCACACCCCAAACCAGGTCTGGTGATTCCCTTCTTGGCCTGTGCCTCGCTCGTCGTTGGGTTGCAGTCGGCCACCCAATTCTTTGCCGCTACCTTCAACTATCAGGACGTGTTAGGGGACCAATTCGGTGGACTGTACAAGCCCTGGGCCATTCTTGAATGGGCCTCCCGTTGGATAACCGACTATCCGCTGCAGCTCCGGCAGGCCGGAGGATTCGGCATGATCGTGGCAGCGAGTGGGCTCCTGTGTCTGGCCATCGCGCGCACCGTCCAGGCGTCACGGCCTCGACCGAATCTATTCCTGCACGGCTCGGCACGATGGGCCAACCGAGACGACATCGAAGCCGCCACGTTGCTGCCTCGCACACGCACGGTCATGGATTGGTTCAAAAGCTCGCCGCACCCATCAGCCGATGGAGTCTATGTGGGTGGGTGGGTGGATGCGAAGGGCACGTTGCACTACTTGCGCCACAGTGGGCCGGAGCATGTGTTGACCTATGCGCCGACTCGATCCGGCAAAGGAGTCGGCTTGGTGATTCCGACGCTGTTGTCCTGGCCGCACAGCGCCCTCATTGCCGATCTGAAAGGGGAGTTGTGGGAACTTACTGCTGGATGGAGACAGCACCACGCACAGAATAAGGTCTTACGTTTTGAACCGGCAGCGGCCCAGGGCACGGTGCGGTGGAATCCGCTAGATGAAGTTCGGCTCGGCACCGAACACGAAGTCGCCGACGTGCAGAATCTGGCCACGATCCTGGTGGATCCCGACGGACGTGGCCTGGAATCCCACTGGCAGAAGACGAGCCAAGCGTTGCTGGTCGGCGTCATGTTGCACGCGCTCTACCAAGCCCGCCACGAAGGCACGACGACATCGTTACCTGCTGTGGATCGGATGTTGGCCGATCCGCAGAGATCTATCGCCGAGCTATGGAAAGAGATGACGACCCATGGTCACGTGAACGGACAGGTGCATCCGGTGGTGGGCGCCGCCGCTCGAGACATGCTGGATCGGCCGGAGGAGGAAGCAGGCTCGGTCCTCTCGTCTGCGAAATCCTACCTCGCGCTCTATCGCGATCCTCTCGTGGCCCACAACGTCAGCGCTTCAGAATTCAAGATTCGAGACCTCATGCACAATCCGAGTCCGGTGAGTCTGTATCTCGTCACGAAGCCGAGTGATAAAGCCCGGTTGCGTCCGTTGATTCGCGTCTTCGTGGCCATGGCGCTGCGCCTCCTCACCGACACGATTGCCGTTCAGCGCGAGACGGTTCCACCATCCGGGTTCATGGGCCTGCTTGAGCGGCTTGGGGTCCGATCCGTATCACCACAGCTCACGACCAAAGCCGCCTATCGCCATCGCTTGCTCGGCATGCTCGACGAGTTTCCGAGTCTGGGGAAACTTGAGATCTTTCAAGAGTCCCTCGCGTTCATGGCGGGATATGGGCTGAAGTTCTATTTGATCTGTCAGGACATCAACCAACTGCGGAGCCGTGAGACCGGATACGGTGCGGATGAAGCCATTAGTTCCAACTGCCATATCCAAAATGCGTTTCCGCCGAATCGCCTCGAAACGGCGGAACATCTCTCGCGTCTGACTGGACAGACGACCGTCATTCAGGAAAAACTGACGGTCAGCCGACGGCGCATGAGCGCCATCCAGGCGCAGGAATCCCGCACGCACCACGAGGTCCAACGGCCGTTGCTCACCCCCGATGAATGTCTCCGCATGCCGGGACCGAAGAAAGACGCGCAGGGACAGATCCTTGAAGCCGGGGATATGGTGATCTACGTCGCGGGGTTTCCGGCGATCTACGGCCGGCAGCCGCTCTTTTTTCACGATCCCATCTTTGCGGCCAGGGCGGCGATTCCACCACCGGCGGTGAGCGACACCCTCTGTGAGCCGCACGTCCCACACGTAGTTAAGATAGAGTTATGACGAGAGGGTGGAGCCGTTTACGTCATCCCATCGTGATCGCGGGCTTCTGTCTCGCGTTTGGTCTCGCTCTGGCGCATCAAGCCGGTTTACGCCTCAACACCACGCGCAGCATTCCCCTTGGGTTCTATCGGATGTCGACCGAGCCGATCGCAACAGGAGCCTATGTGTTGTGGTGCCCTCCGGAGCGCCCGGAGTTTGATCTGGCGAAGGAGCGGGGCTATATCGGGGTCGGATTTTGTCCTGGCGGATACGGGAATATGATGAAAAAGGTTGTGGCGTCAGATCATGATATCGTGAGCGTGACAGATGAGGGGGTGACAATCAACGGGACGCTTCTTCCAGCGAGCCAGCCCAGTGAGGCAGATTCGATGGGGAGACCGCTGCCACGGTTTCGTATCACCGATCATGTGCTGGCTCCGACGGAACTCGTGTTGATGTCGGACACGAACGGCCGGTCCTTCGATGCGCGTTACTTTGGTCCCGTGCACCGCATGCACATCCAAAGTCTCATCCATCCTGTCTGGACGTGGGAGTGAAGACGGCCGCCGCTGGCTCGAGGGCCGACGGCGTTCGAGCACCGGTTAGTGGCCACTCGATACCGAAGAACTACTCTTGGTGGGGGTATAGAAATCCGGCATTGTGGTGCATAGTCTCCGCTATTCCACTCCGACCTTTGCCCTCCTCAATGATGCCAACCCGACGCGGATGCAAAAGATGATGCGGCATCAGCATTATGCGACGACGGAGATTTATGTGGAGGAAGTGCAGCGACTGCTCGAGGGGGCGGAAGATGCAGTGACGCAGATTTGGGACGTCTATACTATCGTCCTTCAACGCCTCGTCCATAGGGCTATATGGCCCGCCACCCCCTCTCATGGCTAAGGCCATCTTCTGGTATTGCGCTCGAGCAGAGATAAGTAGACCATTACATGAAAAGAGGATGTCCTAGGTAAATAACCTGCTTCTGCACAAAACGCGACCGATCGGAGTTCCGATGAACGTGACTCTGTTCTTCCTTGGGTGGTGGAGCACGAGCCACATCGCGGTCTTCTCGCTCGCCATCGCGCTGGCGCTCCTCCTGGTCTTCCCGAGCCTCGCTGCCGATACCAGCTACGTCTACGATAACGCGAGCCGCCCGCGCACTGTCATCGATCCCGCGAGTGACCACGCGAGCAATGCCTATGGCAGCGTGGGGAATCTGACTGGGATCACTCTGCGACCGTCCTCCACGCTTGCAGTCCTGCCGTTCACCCTGTCAGCAAGTCCCATTGGAACGACGGTTACTATCTACGGCACGGGGTTCAGTGCGCCTCTCCGCCTGCAATACTGTGAAGTTCAACACCGCGACCGTGCTCACAACGGCGACGACCGCTATGACCGCCACGGTGCCGAGTGGAGCCCCGACCGGTCCGGTGAGCGTCACGCAACGGGTAGAAGACTCGGTTGATCAGAGAAATTCTTTTCGAAAGGAGGTTGCGGCGAAGCGGATACCCAGGACGTCAGTCGAGCCGTTCGAATGAGTGTTCACTACACAGGAGGTGTCGCATGCGTCGGTACTACTTGTTGTGGGCTGCGATGGTGTTCGTGTTGTTTGGGGGCGGTTCTTTTGCATTGGCAGGGAATAACTTAATTGCAGGGGGAGGCACTACAGCGGGGTCCTGGGAGAGGCGTAGTGCCAGCGGAGGGTTCCTCAACTCAGGCACCTTGTGGGCGACACGAATAAGTCATTGCGCAGTCCTACTCCCTAACGGAAACACGTTTCTTGCTGGAGGATCTGCATCTGGAGGGACGTGGGAAATTCGAAATGCAACAGGAGGCCATGTCAGTAACGGGACATTATGGACAACGAGAGATTGGGCTTTTACTTGTTCCTTGCTCGGTAATGGCAATGTGCTCATCGTAGGAGGAGGCGCTTCTCCTGCAACCTGGGAAATCCGTAACGGCGCCGGTGGCTTCGTCAGCCAGGGAACGCTTTGGACAAGCAGATACGGTCACAGTGCCTCGGTGCTTTCTAACGGAAACGTCCTGATTACTGGTGGTTATGGCTCATCAGGAACGTGGGAAATTCGAGGTACAAACGGGAGTCTTGTATCCGGCACGAGCACTACGGGTATTTATCTGTGGTCTGGCCGCTCCGGTCACTGTTCCATTCAATTGAATAATGGCAATATGCTCTTAGTTGGTGGTGGTCCAGGGTATATCAGCTGGGAACTTCGAAATAGCAGCATGACTTTGATTAGTGCCAATTATACTTGGGCCTCTCGAGATGGTTCCACGTGCACCAAACTCCTGAACGGGAACGTCCTTATCGTTGGCGGATCGTGGAGCCCTGGGACATGGGAGATCCGAAGTAGCACGGGGGCTCTTGTTTCCAATGGGAACCTGTGGGTTGGCCGTGACGGACATCAAGCCGAATTACAAACGAATACCGGTAATGTCTTGATAACGGGAGGAACCGTGAGTCCTGGGACATGGGAACTTCGTTCAGCTACTGGTGCACTCATCGGCAGTGGTAATCTGAACGCATCGCGTTATGGACACACCCAAAATGAGCAGTAGATCTGCCTGAAACTGTAGACGGAAAGCGGGGCAGTCGTTTGTGGACTGCCAAAAATAAGTAGTTATACGAGACCGAATAAGGAGAGTTTATGCAACCACTCGGTCTTCCAATAAGGTCAGTGGCCTGGTGTATGGTACTCTGTTTGTCGTTCATCCAAGCCGCGTGCACCCAGGATCTGCAGTCCTCATTGGAGTCTCCCGCTGTCACTGCAATCGCATCTGCTTCAACCAATGACGCAACGTTGCCAAATCCTCGTACTGATACAAACGATCTCACCGACCTCCTTGTAGCCAATCAGACGCCTCCAGCGTTTTCTTTGTTCATCGGAGAAACAAACGATGACGGTCTGCAAGACGAGATATCCATTTGTGAGTTCAACAAGATTTGCGTCACGACGCTTGATACGAGGGACAAACGCGTCTACCAGCATAGCGCTTGGCACAACGTGGAACTCATTGCGGTACAAGATACTGACGGCGAGCCCGGGTCGGAAATCGTTGTGTTAGCCCATACGCATGAAGGGTTGCTTGCGTGTGTTTGTGTCGTTCATGACAAAACCACATCGATCGCATTCTACCGTGGTCTTGGGTGGAGTTCGGTTGACAGCACAACTCTGGCGAATACGGACGCGATAGATGGAGATGAGATTCTTGTCCAGGTAAAAACTGAGGAGGGAACATTACGCTGTTTATGTCTCATCCGTGATCGTGATCGGACGGTGAGGGAATATGTGGATCAGTCCTGGGCAACCATACAGATCAAAGAAGTTGTCGATACAGATGGAGCGCTTGGGAAGGAAGTCATTTTTGAAAGTCGGGACGCGACCGATCAGCTCATATGCGTCTGTATCCTCCGAGACCGCGAAAACGAATTGACCACCTACAGCGATTCCCGATGGAGGATGGGGGAAGTCCATCTGTTCGCCGATACGGATGGCCAACCTGGCCTAGAAATCGTGGTTGCTTTTAGGAATGGTGCGGGCAGTGGAATCACGATCATCCATGATGTTTCACAGACATCCAAAACCTATCTCTTCGAAGAAGAGCATACGATTCAACAAGTCCGGAATTATGATCGCTTCTCAGGGGAAGAAATATGTGTGCTCTTGCCAAGCCGTGAGAAGTTCGTATTGATCACCGACCGTGAGGAAGTAGAGGAGGCCATAGACTCATGTGGAGATATCGGAAAGTCAGGGGGTCGTGCCTGAAGAGGCCTCACTTAGGGGAGGCATTCGCCCAACCCACCGGAGTGCTCCCTGTACGGTATGGAGGGCAAAATCAGGAGAGTAGCTGACGGAGACATAAACAACGACTTCAACACTGTCGCCCACAGCAAAGTCCGTCATCCGAGGTTTCCCTGCGCGAAACCTCGGTCGACCAGGACCGTGACAGGTCACAAGGTCAAAAATGGAGAGTTCACCGGTGGGGTCGGTGAGGATGAACGCATACCCAGCGTATTGCCCGTGTACGCGACAAGTATCCCCGCCTGGAAACACTTGTAACGTTTTAATGATTCCTTGGAGTCGTACTGCCCGCATATTGAAGGTTTGAGGGTTCGTGATAATCGTTTGGATGGGGATTGGTTCATCGCGCACCAAATCAGTAGCCGATATGGTCGGCACGTGCAGAAACATGACTACACAATAGGCCATCACTACAGTGATATGGTGTCTAAGTTTCATATTAAAAAAAGTATACCGCCAAGCCTTGGCAAGTCCAGGCCACAATGATGCCGCTTCCCATTTTGCTGGGACACTCTGGGCCCCCGCCGAAAATCCATGGCGGTCAACCAGCCAGTGCTCGTTGTACGTGACGAGCCAAGCCGGGAGCGCGTCCCACCGTTTGTCGACCGTAGGGAGCGCTGTGACCCACAACAGTTGCTCCTTGAGCGTGTGGATAAATCACCCCGTGATTCCATTGTCTTCCATGGTTCGAACGGAAGCCCGACTTAGACGTGATTCCGACGAGGTCAATAAAGCATGGCTCGTTTGGCTAAAGGTTGTTGCGGTGGTACATTTGAGCCAGGAGGACCATCCATCATGACAAGAATTATGCTCCTACTTCTCGCATCGCCGATGAGTGTGCTTCTTGCCGGATGCCCGAATGGAGGAGGGGGAGGAGGAGGGTTCGAGGGAACAGGATCGACTTCCGCCATCCTCTATACAGCCAATGATGGTTCGAACACTCTCTCAGGTTTCAGAATAGGGGCCGGCGGGGCCCTGACAGCAACAACTCCTGCAAGTTTTTCTACCGGAGGGACAAACACTGAATGGGTAGCCATTTCCCCCAGCGATCAATTCCTCTATTCGTCAAACCAGAGTTCCGCCAATGTCTCGGCTTTCACGATCAACGCAACCACCGGAAACCTCACTCCGACTGCACCAGCAACGTTTTCCACCGGTGTAGGATCCTCTCCGCGTGGGATAACGATCACGCCAAACGGAGCATTTGTCTATGTCGCCAATAGCGCCTCGAACACCGTTGCCGGTTTTTCGATCGGATCGGGTGGTGTACTGGCTGCGACGTCTCCAGCAACGGTTCCAACGAGTGGGACATTAGCGCGAGGTCTGGCTGTATCACCGAATGGACAATTTCTCTACATCGCAAACTCCGGTACGCACAACGTATCGGGTTTCACCATCGGAGCCAATGGCGTGTTGACCGCGACCAGTCCGGCGACCTTTTCAACTGGTGCCGGCTCTCCGAGCCCCGAGGGGCTTGCCATTTCGCCGAATGGTCTATTTCTGTATGTTGCAAACAGTGGAACGAATGCCATTGCCGTCTTTTCCATTGGAGTGGGAGGCGTGCTGACCCCAACAGTCCCTCCGACGTTCTCCACTGGAGCGCTGGGATCGAGCCCTCAGAGGCTGACAATTTCGCCCAATGGATCGTTCCTGTATGTCACGAATAGTGGCATGAACGAGGTAGCAGCGTTTACCATTGGAGCGGGAGGATTATTAACACCGACGTCTCCGGCGAGTTTTGCGACGGGAGCGACGTCCGCGCCGGTAGGGATTACGATTAATCCAGACGGGCAATTCCTCTATGTCGCGAATTCAGGTTCAACTAGTGTATCCGGTTTCACGATTGGAGCTGGTGGCGTTCTGGTCCCTACCACTCCCGCCACGTTCTCGACCGCTCCACAGGCTCCGATTGGAATTGCCACTCCTGGCCGGCCATAGTGTTACGGTCAAGTCGACTGGCAGGCTGCCAAGGCTCATTCAAGAGAGAACCCTCGAGCGCCGACTTAGACGATGTGCACCAAGAATTCTTCCCAGAGCATCGAGCGCCCCGCGCGAATCCGTGCGAACGCATGGACTATCAACCCAATCAAGGCCCGAGTACGTAATCCGACGATCGGCGCCCGTTAACCGCTGCTGGCGAACGGGCGGTTATTGACAGCTATACGCAAATAACGTATAGTTGCTTGGTGCAGACGGTCATCGAAACTGACGCGTATTTGAGCGATGCGAAGCGAGCCGGTCTTTCAGAGCAGGAACGGATGAGCATCGTCGAGTGTCTTGCCAAGGATCCCCAAGCCGGAGACGAAATACAGGGGACAGGCGGAGCGAGAAAAATACGGTTTGCAGGAAAAGGCAAAGGAAAACGAGGAGGATATCGGGTGATCACGTTTTTCAGTGGAACAGATATCCCCGTGTTTCTCCTCAACGTGTTTGCGAAGAATGAACGGGTTGACCTGACGCAGGGAGAGCGGAACGAGTTCAAGGCCACGTTGGGAGCTCTGGCAGCAGCGTATCGCAGAAAGCGGGCACGATGAAGAAGCACACACCATCGGCAGGGCGGCGCATGATCGCGAGTGCCAAGCAAGCTCTGGACTGGGTCAATGGACACACGCATCCATACGTAGTCCATGTTCCTCACGAGATTGATGTGGCCCGCATTCGGAAGAAAGTCGGGATGAGTCAGAGCGAATTTGCCAAGCAGTATGGGTTCAGCTTTCGGACCGTGCAGCAATGGGAGCAAGGACGAGCCATCCCCAGTGGAGCGACACGCGCCTATCTTCTGGTGATTGATCGTGAGCCGGAAGCGGTCCGGCGGGCGCTCGTGAATTATTGAATACGTCGAACACACATCCCTCCATCGGTTGTGGTCGAAGGGACGTTCACCCGGCGGGGTGTCATCATGGCTCACGCTCCGTGCGCATGATTCCCGTCGTTATCGGTCTTTAAATCACAATCCGCTCCACCTCATCCAGCGACACCTGATCAGTGCGCCGATCATACAGCCCCGTCGTGCGGGCGCTCTCGTGATTCGCCATCTGCTGCGCAATCTCGAGCTTCCCGCCGTTGCGGAGATATTCCGTAATCCCGGTCGCGCGGAACGAATGATTGCCGATCTTGGTCCGAATGCCGGCGGCAACCGCGCGACGGCGAATCATGCGGTAGGCATCCACCTGGGTCATCGGTTTGTCGGAGAGCTGTCCCGTCCGGCCGTGCATCGTCCGAAAGAGCGGGCTTGAGCCCTCGGTCAACTGGGCCGTCTTGAGATAGGCATGGAGGTACTCATCAAGATTGTGATGACAGGGCATCGCATGCAGCTTCCCACCTTTCTCATGCAGTCGCACCCAGGTCCGACGACCTTGAATATAGACATCCTCCACCTGCATCGCGAGGGCTGCGCCAATCCGCGCAAATGTATAGACCATCAATCCAATCAAGGCACGATCCCGCAAGCCGACGATCGTCCTCACGTCAATGGCATTAATCAACATCCGGGCTTCGTCGGCCATGAGCACCGGCGTCTTGCCTTTCTTCGTCGAATACTTCGGTCCCCGCACCGAGCTGGCGGGATTGGTGGGTATGACTTGGCCGACCACCAGCCAATCGAACAGCATGCGAATGGCGGCGAGGTGTTGTTTGACTGACGGAGCGGCCAGCCGGCGGTGCAACGTTTCAATATAGGTGGCGATATGGACTGGCTCAATGGCCTGCAAGGAGAGCCTCCCATGTCGTTCGCACCAGGTCGCAAATTCGGCAACCGCCCAGGTGTAAGCCTTTCGCGTATTCGCGTTGCGAATGTTGGCGGTGAAGAACTCGACGAATCGTTTGGCCGCGTTGGGCGTCGGTGTGAAGAGCGCGGGGAGTGTTCGGGTGCCGGGTATGGCGAGCTGTAGTCCTTGTTTGTCACTTTGCAAATTATCTGGCGTATACCTTTGCATAGTATTTGGCGCACACGCCACGACTCCCGGATCGTGATGCGTTGGTGCTGACGATGCGCATGGCGTACATCTATCGCTAGGTCCGATCATCAGGCAAGACTTTTTTGCAATGCCACACACCCAGGACACGTACGTGGGTCCGACTCGTTGTCACACTGCGCGTGTGCGTCCCCAACGCGGAGATACCCTTAGGCTTGCCCAATCACCAAGCTCTCTCGTGCCGCATCCACCGCGTCCTTAGTCACGCGGGGCAGGGCATTGAGTTCAAGAATGCGCGCGATTTGTGTGAGGAGCCGGTTCAGCAAGCGGAAGTTGCCGCCCGTGATCCGAATGATCGCCGCGACCACCTCGTCGGCCCACGGCGGGACGGGGAGCTGGACCCCCTCGGGGGCCCATCGCTCGGCCAGGAGTCGGCGGACCTCCGTCGCGCCCAACGGGCGGAACTCGTGGACGAATCCGATCCGCGAGTAGAATTGCGGGTACCGGGCCAAGCGTTTCTCCAGTCCGGGCATTCCAATGAGAATCAGCCCAATCTGTCCTTCGTCGAAGATCGCGCGGACCTGTTCCAGACTCGCCATGCGGAGCCGGTCCGCTTCATCGATCACAATCAGCGACGTGGGATCGGGAATCTGTGTTTCCTTCTTGTGGTAGTCCCGCGCGACCTCGCCATAGGTCGGTGCGAGTTCCGGGATGGGTTCCCGCAGCCAGTCGTGTTGGTCTATCACGGTCTCCTGATGCGCCTGATCCCGTTGGCGGATCGATTCCAACCGCGCCTCCTTCTCCAGTTGTACGGGGCGTCTGGCGAGGAGCGTCAGCGTGTGGCGGGCACGGCGGATGTCGCTGCTGATACGGCCAGGCGAATTGACGACGGAGGGGGTGTAGAAGACGGTCGCCAACGTCGGGCCCTCACGCGGATCTCCGCTCCAGGGCATGGTCGCTTGGGCCACGTCCCATTGGCTGTAGGTTCGTGCGGTGAGGGTCTTGCCGACGCCAGGTGTCCCGTAGCACAGCCCGATGTATTTGTACGTTCGGCAGGCGTCGCAAAACTCCGTAAAGCGTCGGTGTTCGAGGGTGTCCACGATCGGTTGATGGTTATTCATTCCGGTATCGCTTGAGGGTGGAGACCGCCCGTCGTGCCGGGTTGTCTGTTGCGGCTGGTGGGTCATCCTTGTGCGTCGTGATGGCCCCGCGCTTCAGGTCCAGCAGCGTGTTCACGGCGGTTTCGCGGTCTCGAAGCATCCCACGCAGTTCCCGCCGGCGACGGTTTCGAGCGCGGAGAATGTCACGAAGCGGAACGGTCTCACCCGCCAGCTCCGCACACACGGCGCGACACAGGAAGGTATTGTTGTGGAAGACTCGGATTTCTGCCATGTCCCTGGGATCGATCCGGAGGGTCACGGGTTCCCCCACGTAGGACGCCAGCGTGGTCGAGAGATAGCGGAGCCTCTGGAAGTGAATGCCATCGGGCCGCACGTGCCGCGCCTGCGCCACCTGAATCAGCAGCAGATCCAGTTGCTCCAGCGAGTCCGGCATGCGCGGAAGAAAGCCGTTGGCTTCCCAACGCGCGACCGGCGACGTCTTCGTTTCGGCATTGTCGCGCCGGTGGTAGATGTCCAGGAGGAACGTTCGGAACTTCGCCTCAAACGCCGCCATCGTCAAAGTTGGGGTTCCCCGCATCCCGCGGCCCGCTGGCGAGTAGCCCTCTAGCTCGCACAGGAACATCTCGTTCACCGTGCAGAAGAAACGTTCGATCCGCCCACGACCTCTCGGCTTGCCTGGGATGGAGAAAACCAGTCGGATTTTCAAATCCGCGCCAACCTGTTCCAGGTGTCGAGACCTGAAGTCGCTCCCGTTGTCGGTGTAGAGGACATTCGGGATCCCGCACACCCTCCAGCGCGGGTCTTCCTTGCGCCAAATCGCCTCGCGAAGCGCGAGCGACGTGTGCAGTGCGGACGGTTCTTCGAACGAGAGGAAGTAGCCTGCCACGGCGCGGCTGTGGTCGTCGATGACCGTGGTGAGCCACGGCTTGGCGGGGGGACCATCCGGGCGCACCAACAGGATGTCGAGCGGCGTGTGGTCGGCCTGCCAGATAGCGTTTGGCCGATCGGCTTCCCGCCGGTGGATCAACTCGAACGTATGACTGTACGCCGTCGTCCCGTCGTGAGCGAGCGTCATCAAGTCGGCGGGCAAGGCCGACACAATGCGATAGACGACCCAATAGCTCGGCGGGGCTTCTCCCAAGTGTTGCGCAAGCCGCCGGGCCTGGCGGCAAATCGTCGCCACCGGGAGCGGCGGTGTCTGGAGTGCGACGCCCTCGATGGCGTTCTGGAGCGTGGCCGACATCTCGCGGTGCTGGCCGGTGTCTGTCCGCTGCTTTCGCGCCAGGGCCGCAAGGCCGAACTGGCGATACCGTGAAACCCACCGCTGTGCGGTGCGAAACGGAATGTGGGCCGCCGCCGCGACGGTCTTCAGTGAGAGGCCATCCTCCAGATGGGGTTGGAGGAGACGGAACCGATCAAGGGCGAGCGTTCGGGCCTCGTCCGGAAGCCCAGCCAAGTGAGTCATACTCAAAGGATACGCCAAATAACATGCAAAGTTCTACGCCAGATACTTTACAAAGTGATACCTTGTTTCATGGCTTTCCCCCACTAACTGGTAGT
>JAHBWO010000020.1 GCA_019636945.1 Nitrospira sp.
GGGGTGAAAATTGACACCATCGTTCAACCGCACCGCCGGCGTTACATGTTGATTGTTCAGTCCAACGACGTGCCTGGCCAGCCATCGGCCATAGAATCGATAGGCCAGTACATAGATACAAGCCGCCGCCACGACCAGCCAAAGACCGTTTACTTTTTCATCGGGATTGACGACCCCGACCACATGGGCCAGAGCCAACGCGCCAAGAAGGGAAAGCAACACCCAGACCAGATTCACAGCCGCTTTCATGCGCGGCATCCTAACAACCCGCCAGCCGCTTGTAAATCGAGAGCACCGATTGCACAGGATTTGACAGGGGTAACCGGCATCGAGAATGGCTCACCCGCATCCATCCCTTACTATGCTCATCCACTAATGTCTGAAAGAGTTTGGGGAGGGCGGGTGTGCTTCTTTTAGATATCGTTTGAGTGACTTGCCGATGCAATCCAACTCCCAGGAGTAGACGAGCATTGAGGATGCGAGTCATAACGAGCTGGCGGAGCGCAAACCATGAGCCGGTCCTTCCGGATACCACGGCACATATGGCCGTTGAGCGTGAAGTCGAAGCCCCTGAGCAGGCGTTTCGCCTTACACGCCTTTGCATCGTTTGAAACACCGTTCGCTTCACTCAGCCAATTGCTCGTTTAAATGGAACTGTGGCCTCCACTCGACGCTCTCTCCGACAACCGATCAATGGATCGGCGCCCCGGTTTTGGATATACTCTCGCTTACCATGGCAGCAGATTCGTCCCCCTTGCAATCTTCCCCGAGAGATCGCCGTGAGTTTTACCGGATCACCAGCGACCTCTCCATTCGACTCCAGGCTGAAACAGACACTTCCGATGGCCCCTTTTCAAAGGTACCTGTCAATCTCAGTGCAGGAGGGATTGGGGTGACGATCAATACGGCCTTTCAGGCGAACGAGATTCTCCTCTGCACCTTGCTGCTGCCCGATCAGGAACCCTTTAGAGTCTACGTGGAAGTATTACGAGTTGACCCCATTCAGAACCCGCCTCACACCTTTCGTCTTCATGGTCGTTTCATCCGAATGAGTACACCAGAACGAGAATTCTTGGTCAGAACGATTCTCCATCTGCAACGTGAACATCTCGCCAAGCACTATTCTGCATAATACGGGGGGCAAGCGATCTGCCTGTCGCATTCAAGATTCCTTTGAATCTCCACGCCTTGTCCCCACCAATGAGGGATTTCCTTTAGCCGATACGGTCGACTAGACTGCCTTACCGTGGAATTCACACGAACTTATTCACGCCAACACTATCGCGTTCCCCTTACCGTGCAGTACCCCGTGCTGTTTTCCGCGACTGACAGGATTGCAGAGGGGAAAGTCATGAACATCACGGTGTTCGGCTGCACCATTGAATGTACTGATGCCCTGCAGCAGGGAACCCCGCTGCGAATGCGATTGATTCTTCCAGACCAGGTTCAGTCGTTAGCGGTAGAGGAAGCAGAAGTTCGATGGGTCCAAGGGAATCGCATGGGGGTTCAATTCCACAAGGTTGAGCGTGCCGCAGATTTTCGGCTCCACGGATTTGTGTGGGATCGCATGATCGAGCGATTTCAGACAATTGTTCAGGATGGGCTCTCTGCGCGGTGATCTTTGCTC
Organism: Nitrospira sp.; assembly: GCA_019636945.1. Classification (GTDB taxonomy): domain Bacteria; phylum Nitrospirota; class Nitrospiria; order Nitrospirales; family Nitrospiraceae; genus Nitrospira_D. The sequence goes on from JAHBWO010000020.1 coordinate 1,628, forward strand.
GGTTGCCGCTTTCCCACCAAGGCGAGACAGACCAACCCAATACCGATCCAGACGACTTCTCGGAACCGTCGCAACAGCGCAAAGGTAATACCCGTCACATCGCTGTAGCCAAAGGCCTGTAATAAGAGGAGATTCCCGGCATCCTGCGCCCCAAGGCTGCCCGGAATAAAACAGGTCCCGCCTTTAATCAGGGCAGCCAAGGCGCCGATCGAGATGACCGACCACGGGCTGGCGGTGTCACCGAGGCAAGAGAGAATGACAAACACCTCGAGCGATTCAGCCAACCAGCCAAACAGGCAAACTCCGGTTGACAGTGCGAACGCCTCGCGGTGGTGTCGGTAGAAACTCAGAATCGTTTGGTCGATGGAGCGCAAGTGCTCTTCTTGCGTCTCAAGCACCCGAATCCGCAATCCCAGTTTCTTGACCATCGACAGCATCGAGGCAAAGAGCCCGCGTTGCTGGACAAAGACAAAGCCACCAATCGAACAAACCAACACCGCCACACTGACAATTGCCGCCGTAATGGTCTGTCCCGCCGAACCGCCAGTACCCACAATGAAAAGCCCAATGACAATCCCGACAAGGATATAGAAGACTTCGGCAATCGTCAGAGTTGTCTTGGCAATCACCACGGACGCAGCGCCCTCCGTAATCGGAACATGGTGCTGCTTCAACAGATACACCTTGAGTGGTTCGCCACCCAAATAGGCCGTGGGAGTGGTCATATTCACCACTTCGCCGGCCGTTCGGATTGTCAGTAGGCGCCAGAACGGCACGGCGTTCGCGGATGGTCCCAGCACCAGCTTCCACCCATAGGCCTCGATCACATACATGATGACAGAGGGAATCAACACAGCAAGCAGCGCGGCAGGCCCGAGCCTCGACCCCGCCTCATAGATGTTGCTGGGTCCGATATTCCAGACAAGTAGACACAGAACGATGAGGCCAACAGCAAGTAGGATATAGCGCAACACGTGAGTCGGATGGGGAACGTAGTGGTTATAGCCGAGGTAACGCGACTGCAGATGGACGAATCACCCAGACCATGGCACCGGCGAACAGGAGCGAACCGATCGCCGCAAACAGAAGAAACCAAAAGAGCTGATCGAACAACGCGAACCCGATCAAGGAAACTGAGAAATCACGACTGGCGACGTTTTTCAACATCACATCGGCCCAGGCCGCATGGGCCGGAGTCCTCCATCCAACGGCACGTTTGATCTTCTGCGCCTTTTCGACGAGCAGGAACGAGAGACCATTGCCCAGCACGGCTGCCCCACCCAGTGCGAGCGGTACCCAGTCATCTTCTTGCCCGATTTGTGCCGTATAGAGCCCGAGGGCAATCCCCGCGAATATCGCCATATGCACGAAATTATCCAGAGCGATATCGAGCCAAGCCCCAAATGGCGATTCCGTGAAGGTCAATCGGGCGACTTCTCCGTCACAGCAATCAATCACCGCTGCCAGTTGAAACAACAGGGCGGCCAAAATGCCGGCACTGTAGGTTCCCAAGCCAAACCCTGCAGCAGCTACCAGCCCAATAAGCCCCGCTAAAACCGTGATGGAATTGGGAGACAAGCCGAGCTCGAGGAACAGACGTGTGAATCCACGAGAGACCTTCCGATTGAAATATCGATCAACGAATCCTTCAAAGTCTCCCTTGAGGGAGCTGAACAGCTTCTTTTCAGCTCTCTCCACATCCTCCGAGGTCCGCACCGGCTGATACCATGTGCCTCGCTTCTCCTCGGCCGTCACCACATGCAGTCGCCCATCTGCTGCAACCTGCTCGATCCACTGACGGATCGGCGTGCTGCCTTTTTCATACGCACCCACGTTAGCCGCGTTCATGAGGCTCGCCGGAACAACAAGAAGCTCGGCGATCAACAGGGTTGACTCGTCCGGACGAACAGAGGCCATGGTCGTCGGGACGGGAAACTGAATTTTCACGCGCATACCGGAATTCGTCGGCAGCTCGTCCGCCTGCGGTCTCGGCTGGGCCACCACGATGGCATGACCATCCCGTACATCCTGGCGTAATTGCTCAATTAACCCGTGTGAAAACACGCCATTGACGGTCGCGATAAGCGCAAATCCACGGACTTCAGCTGCCAAGGCTTCCCATGTCCGAGGATCATCAATGGGAAATTCTCGCATTGGCATCCACCGGACAGGAATGGTGACCCGTGGCCCCTTCGCCAGGGAACGCTTGAGCTGCTCCTCATCGGGACCGGAGAGGACAATCAATTGGCGAATCCCGGCCCGCTGCAATGCAAGCACGGTTCGTTGAAACAGGCCGATCCCCACAACACTAGTGAGGGGTCCTAGTTCACCAACTTCCGATCCGATTGGCCCGCCAAATACTCCAACTGACGGAAGCAGAATCGCCGTCGCCAATCCTTGGATCTCGACTCGCTTCTGAAGAATACCTTTACTCATGGTTCCAGAGCACCAATATCCAGCGATCGTCGCTCGCACCCATCACTTTCTCACAATCTTGGCAAAACTTCCAACTCAGCTTTTTTTATATCATTGATAAAATCGATCTCGGTCCAGGGCAATCCTCCGATCTTCTCATGCCCCACCCGTACATCGCGGAAATATTCCAACAACGCGTCCTCGTACTCCATCTGCCACATATTTTTCTCAATGTATCCACGGAGGGACGAAACGAGCCGAGATGTGTCGGCATACTTCACACGGAGAAACCCCACTCCTTCACCGGCATAATCAAAGTGGTCCGGCATCTTCTTGGTAAGGGCGATCACCCTCCCCCCGGCCACAACCACCATGCACTCTTCACCGGTTTGGGTGACGGTCTCATCCATCAGCAACGCATTCTCACAGGCCGACGAAACAAGGCGCCGCAAAATGTCTCTGTGGAAGAGCACATCGGCATCCATGACAATGGTGTCGTCATCGAGCGCAGACCGTGCGATCCACAAAGAGGAGATACTGCCCCGATGAAACTCCTCATTGACCAAGAATGTGACACCGACTCCACAGGAATCGGCTGCCACAGCCTCACGAATCATCTCCTGCTTATATCCGACCACGATGTCCGCTCGCCGAACCCCAATCGCAGCCAGTGACTCTAAATAGCGGTGTAAGAGGGATCGCCCCCCGATCTCAATCAAGCACTTGGGGCGATGTTGCGTCACCTCCCAAAGCCGTTTGCCGACTCCCGCTGCAAGAATGATCGCCTTCATTTCTGACGACACGCCTGTTCAAATGCGTTGAGAAATCCGCCGAACTGTCCCTCCGTCAGCGCTCCCATGTTGGCAACACGGAAAATTTTGTTCTCCAGGTTGCCTTGCCCGGCATAAATCACGTAGCCCTGCTGTTTCAGACGATCATGCAAGACTTGGTATGACAGGCCTTCCGGCAGGTGGTACGCTGTAATGGTATTCGATTGTCGCTCAACCGGGAGAAGAGGCCTCACCCCGAGCTTGGCCATCCCCTCACGGATCACCGTTGCCATCTTCTTGTAGCGTTGGATACGATTCGATACGCCTTCTTCGAGCAGCTCATTCAACGCCTCGTCGAATGCGTAGTAGACCTGCACGGCCGGTGTGAACGGAATCATTCCCCGCCCTTCATTGTCGATGTAATGGGTTAGATGGAGATACCACGAACGTTTTGGGTACGTGCGCATTTTTTCGACGAACCCCTTCCGGACAAGCACGAAGGACACACCCGGGAATCCCTGGATGCATTTTCCTGCCGTGCCTACCACCATATAAATGTGCGACTTGGCGATATCGAGCGTCTCTCCAGCCAAGGCGCTGACGGCATCCAGTACGAACACGCGATTCTGATTGTCGACAATTTCGGCGACCTCGTGGACGGGATTAAGGAGTCCGGTCGTCGTCTCATGGTGCACCATTCCGACGACATGCACTTCTGGATGCTGACGAAGAGCAAGCAGCAGCCGTTCAGGATCAGGACGAACCGCCCACTCATACTTCAACTCACTGACTCCTAAGCGATGGAGCCCGATGATCTGGGACATCCGCTCGCCATAGACCCCGTTGTTGAGGATGAGCATACGTTTGCCATGAGGAAGCGACGACATCAACGCGGCCTCGACAGCAGCAGTCCCTGACCCCGTCATAAGGACGGCAACGTATTCCGATTCAGCTCCTGGGACAAAGGCCGAGAGCAGTTTGGTTTGGATACGATGAAGCAGCTCAGAGAACTCTGCTTCCCGGTGACAGATGTCGGGTTTCACGAGCGATTGACGGACACGCTCCGAAACATTGACCGGACCTGGATTCAGGAGAACCATCTTTTTCTCCTTCGGGCTACGAACAGACAATCCCACACGTCGGTGAACTTCCCCTCTCAGCTATCCCTCAATCGCTTTCATGAACCGTCGGGTAATGACGGGAGGCTCGTGCACCACACGCCCTGCATCTTCTACAAACTCATTCACCTTGATGAGCAAAAAACTCGGACCATCTTTCTTCAGCATGTCCTTGAACTCATAGACCAGATCGTCACGATCGAGCACCCGTTCCACATTGAGGTAGCCGGCTGATTTGGCCACCTTGTCCAAAGGCACCACATTGGAAATCGTAGGCTGATTCCCCGTCGTCCCATACACTTCGTTATCGAACACGACGTGGATAAAATTCTTTGGTCGTAACGCACCGACCGTCGCAAGCGTGCCCATTCCCATGAGCACATTCCCGTCCCCATCGAACGTCACCACCTGCTTGTTCGGCTTTACCAACGCGACTCCGAGTGCAATCGCAGCAGCATTCCCCATAGATCCGACCATATAGAAGTGTGTGGGGCGATCGGCAATCTTGTGTACCTCACGAGAAGGAAACCCATTACAGATCACGACGGGTTGATCAGCCAACAACTCCAATAACGTCGCAATCGCCTGGGCTCGGCTGATGAGCGTACCTTCTTCCGGTCTCATGGATGCAGTCCCCTCACCACACCCTTCGCGAGGAGAAGCACGACGGGAATCTGCATCTTTATCGAGGTATCCATAACCCATCGTACATCTTCGACGGCCGTTTTTTCGGTCAATGTCCGATGAGGGATCCTCACCGTGTCGAGCAGTTGCAGCATGGCCTCGCCCATCACCCGATGTTCGGGCGCATCGTTTCTATCTTGGCCCCGCCATGACACCAGCAACAAACACGGTTGGCGATAGATTAGATTGAGTGAGATGAGGGTATTCAAACAAGTCCCGAGTCCGGAATTCTGCATCAAAACAGCTGGGACCCTCCCTGCCATGTATGCGCCTGCCGCTATGCCGACCGCTTCATCCTCCCGGACAGCCGGGACATAGAGCCTTCGAATCATGAGTTCCGCAATAATTCCACCAAGGATGGAATCCGGAACCCCGGTGAAAAAATTCACCCCCATATCCTGCATGCTCTGTACAAATACGTCGCTGTTAATCACAAGAGGTGTCCCGCACACTTGCTCAATAGATACAGGCTGAAACCGGCGCATTATAAGATAGCCCTCGGCGGATTCTCAAGAAAGATTGAGTGGTTGTGTTCATACCAGGCACATGGTAGCGTGAGGAAATTCGCGATGGACCCGACTCAACTACGAACAGTGACTCGCATCCCTCATCTGACATATCATCCCAGGATTGCTGCGCTGCTACTCCTCTTGATACTCGGCATGGACTCGGCATGGGCGGTATCCATGACGGACGATCCGAAGGGTTTTCGAGATATTCTCTGGGGGACAATCTTGTCCTCGCGCCAGGATGTGGAGCCGTTTCGCTCCAGCACCCACGTCATTGAATATTTACCCAAGACAGATTCGCTCTCGTTTGCCGACACTCAGATGACCAGCATTCTCTACCTCTCAGTCGATAATCAGTTCGCACGAGTGACGATCCGCTACCAGGGCAGTAACGTCCATAAAGAAGTACTCACGTACCTAGAAACTCGTTTCGGTCGGTTGGATCGCATACCAGGGCAAATGACACGTGGCCTGACACAGCAATATAACTGGCGTGGATCCGATACGGAGATCAACCTGACCTATCAAGCCGGAACAGAGCGAGGTTATATTTTCTTTGATAGTCGAACCCTTGCCCCGCGGTTCAATGACTACATCACTGACTCTGCAGAGTAGGTTATGGCGAGGCACTCTTTAGGACGATTGGCCTTCCTCGTATCAGTATTGGCACCTCTGGCCTTTCTAGGGTCGAGCCAGTTCTCATCTGCGGTCCCTATCGCACATGATCCCAATGGGTTTGAGACGATTCCGTGGGGATCGATTCTTGAAGAAATGAAGGCGTTCACAAAAATCGACGATGCAGGTCGCGTGCAGGCCTACGAGTTGAGCGGACAAATTCCCATGCTCGGAGGAGCCCCCGTGGACTCCCTGCGCTTTACCACGTTTGAGAAAAAATTAGGTCGTGTAACTGCGCGATATACCGGTCAAACGAGCCACACTAAGATCCTGAGCTATTTGGAATCGAAGTATGGTCCCCTTGATCGTACACCAGGCCAAATTGCTGCTGGTTCGACCAAGGTCTACGCCTGGCAAGGAATGTACACAGAGATTACGTTGCGCTTTGAAAGCGGGCTTGAACGCGGGATCGTATTTTTTGAAAGTCGAACCTTACCTGAAAAATTGACTGATGAGACCTCGACCACGGCTTTTTGATCATTTCTCGCCGCAGGGAATTCTCGGAAGGTCCTCGCTATGTTCCAGCCGTATCAGTTCACGCCGGATGTGAATCTTTCCGTCTCGATCGTTCAGGCTTTCCTGCCAATCTTGATATCCATCCACCAGCTTCCCCCGGGCTATTTTTTAACCGCAACTCCAGCGAGTCGCATGTCGAGAAGCTCCACTATTCTTGAATTCATTTTGCAAACAATCCCACTGACGTTATGATCGTCAAGTCAATCATGATTGGCCGAAAGCAGTACAGCCCGCTCGACAAACGATGTGCCGAACGTGTCGCCATTACCTGTCGCGTACACTATACCGGTGAAGTCCCGACTCAACCCCATCAAGGAGAGGGGCTCACAAAAAACATCTCGGTTTCCGGATGCCACGTCATTAGTGACCAGCATGTCACTCGGGGAACACTCCTGACGCTTACCATCGCTCTTCCAGACGGATTGCCTCAGTTATCTTTAGAATCAGCGCTGGTCGTTTGGGTATCTGGCAACCAATTTTCAGTTAGATTTCTGGATCTGAGCCGCGACCATCGAAAACGGATTCAAAACTTCATTTGGAAAAGTATTTCCCACCATACTGTGAGCGACCATCGGACGCGATTCCGGCTTGTCTAGCCTTTCTCAATTGCTGCAATCACCTATTTTCTTTGTATCGTATTTCTTCTATCTTGCGCTCTGATCTGTTTTTTTTCATTCGGTCCTCAGCTCAGCAAGGTCGTTTCAACCTCATCTAATCCTGTAACCGGCACCTCGCGACTTCTCATCTCTCTGATGCCCCAACCTCTAGATGGGGCATTCCCCCCGCATAAGAGGGAGGGCAAAAGCGTCATGGCGCGCTAGCCTTCACACAGGCGACATCCAGAGGACAAGGTGCTTATCAACAAACTACAGCGGGGAGCCAGGAGGTTGATTTTAAGGAAACGTGGATCGCAGTTTCAGGAGATTAGGAGGGCGAGGATCAAGGAGAAGCCTGGTATGAAACATCGCATTTTGTGTACTCAGGTTAATAAAACAATCGGGAGGGACATCCATGAGGCAGGCACGGGAAACATCCAAAATTGAACCACATCAATCCTATCGTTCAATCGAACGCCGGAGCCTATTAAGAAAGAATGTCTCTTTGGGGCTCATGTACTCGGGAGTATCTGGTGAGGATGTTCTGATTGGGGATGGGACCATTGTGAATCTCTCCGAAAGTGGATTATGTCTTCGTGGCGATATTCCTGTCCCGGTGGGCATGGAGCTGACATTGTTCTTATATCTTTCAGACGGGGATGAGCCCTTATTCATCCTAGAATCGACGATCGTCTGGAGTGTCGGTTCACCTATTTGGCGTCGCATTCAATGACCTCAGCCTCTCTGATAGAGAGACACTGCGGTCATTTCTTCACACTCAGACAGTCGGCCAGGCGTAGTTGATCTCTTACCTTTAAATGGCCTGCAGCCCCTTCGTGATAACCATCCCGTGAACGGGATGGTTATCACAGGGCGATCCCCTCTCTACCAATTTCACAGAGCCTTCGTAGTGCACAGGCACCCATAGCCTCGAGGAACAGCACCCTTCGATCAAAGCCTTTTCTTCAACAGATTGTCGCCTGTTGTCCTCCCGCGTCCGAAGAGGCTCATCCTGTCGTCTTCGCGTTGCACCTTGGAACTTGGTCACATCCCCCCATGAACGATCCAGACCCATGGTTTCGTGTATCCCGAACATTGCTAATGCGGTGTTATCGTTTCGCGTCTCTCACAAACTAGAGCTGACTTCATATCGCGAGGTCCTCGATTTCATCGACATCGTTGCCATACCAGCAAGGCCACGCTCTGATGCAATCCGCAATCTTGTCTTTCAATCAAACGACGTGCTACCGTGATAAGTGCTTACTCATCTGCCATGAACAACGTTGTCAGACCGGCTCGCCAGCGGCTAGGCAGGACCTCGATTCATCAACGGCAGGCAAGCCTGATCAGTGCAGCCGCATCGCTTTTTGCGGCAATAGGTTTTAGAGGGACCACAACAAAACCAATCACGCTGGCAGCAGGTGTCAGCGAGACACTGCTTTTCAAACACTTCCCTACCAAGCACGCTCTGTACTCGGTCCTTCTATCTGAGAAGACCCATTACTCTGGACTACAGGAATCGCTGGAAGAGGCCGCAGCAAAACGAGAAGATAAGCGACTCTTCATGTTGCTTGCCAACTATCGAATCAGAAAGGGAGCAGACCCAATATTGTTTCGTCTACTCCTGTTCAGTGCGTTAGAAAGCCATGCGATGTCGGATATGTTTTTTCAGCAACAGTATCGAATATTTCATGATCGCCTTTCCGGCTATATCCGACAACGCATCGATGAGGGTGCCTACCGCTTAGTGGATCCGGTACTGGCGGCGAGAGCTTTTTTCGGCATCATTGTCCATCATCGATTGCTCCATGACATTCTGGGTTTACCCATGCATCTGAGTCATGAGACTGCCGTGGAGGAGTATGCCTCCCTGTTCCTCAACGGACTCATTCCGCAATGACTCAATCCGCCGTGATTCAATCCTGATATGCACCAACTCTCTCGCCATCCGTTGATCGCTCTAGGCTTGATCGTTGTTTTGGCGGTCAGTGGTCTGGTGGTCTTACGCCTCACTACTGGTGCCAAAACTGACACGGTGCGAACGCGTGTGGTCACGGTAGGGATTGCACCACCAATTCGAGCAGACCTCGACATTCGCTTAGCCTATACGGCTGATATCTCACCCTATCAGGTCGTCAATATTTTCTCCCGGGTTGACGGGTATATCGCCAAGCTCCATGTGGATAAAGGTGATTTCGTGAAGTTCAACCAGTTACTGGTTGAAATTGACCATACGGACTATCACCATGCTGTGAATCAAGCCAAAGCCAATCTTTCGGCCGCTCAGGCAAAAGTCGCACAACAGGATGCCGTCCTTCGTAACGCCAAACTGACATTTGATCGTATGCAGGCGCTCATCAAAGACCAATTCGTGTCTCAGCAGGATTTGGATAATGCTCAGGTCAACCTCGATGCCGCCACCGCCGCACAGAATTCGTTCGAAGCCCAAGTCAATCAAATGAAAGTGGCGCTGGCTCAGTCGGAAAGAAACTTGACCTACTCGTATATCCGAGCACCGTTTGCGGGCTATGTTGCGGAACGGAACCTTGATACCGGAGCGTATGTGAGCAGCGCAACCGCGAGCACGTCCACAATGTCGCGGGGTATCATGAGCCTACATGACATCAATACTGTCCGCGTATTGATCGAGGTCGTTGAACGGGATATCCCTCTCGTACAGGTGGGACAACCAGCTGAGCTTCGCGCGGAGGCTTACCCCGACCATGTCTTCGAAGGAACTGTGACACGCATCGTCCAAGCCTTGAATCGCGCAACCCGTACCATGACCGTCGAGATCGACTTACCAAATAGTGACCAACGACTCAAAGGAGGCATGTTTGCTCGAGTTGAGGTCCTGGTGGGAACCCACCGCCAGGCTTTACAAGTCCCGATCGATGCTGTCAGCCGACTGGAAGGCACCCAGTACGTCTATGTCGTTCGAGACGGTAGAGCCCGACGTATAGAAGTTGAGGTCGGACCTCGCAGCGGCAACCGCATTGAAATTCTTAAAGGATTAATGGGGGATGAAGCGGTGATCGTATCCGGTAAAGACTTAGTCCACGATGGAAGAGCGGTGCAAACCCAACCCCTCACTACTGGGGAACGTGAGACGTAAGACATGAGATGCAAAGGAACAACAAGATTTCGCCGGCCCCCTGACGACTCTCTCACGAAGGGTTTCCCCTTTCACTTTTCACCTTTCACCTTTCACCGACCTATATGTGGCTGACCCTTCTCGCATTGCGCAATCGCATCGGGATCCTCATGCTCTCGCTCGCGATGGTCGTGCTGGGCCTCACGGCTCTCCAACGCTTGCCGGTGGATCTCTTCCCCCAAATCCAGGTCCCTGTTGCTTTTGTCGGTGTCATCTATAAGGGGGCACCTCCGCTCGATATTGAACAAAGCGTCGTGTACCCGATTGAGAAAGCCGTAAGCTCTGCGTCCAATGTTGAACATGTCGAATCATTCAGCAAGCAGGGCCTCGGGGCTGTGCAGATCTGGTTCAACTGGGGAGCCGATATCGACGTGGGGCAGATGGAGGTGATGCAGCGCATTACTCAGATTTTGAATAGTCTCCCACCAGGCATTCTGCAACCCTTTATCGTCAAATTTGACGTATCCAATATCCCCGTCTCCATCGTGTCGGTCGCGAGTGACGAACTGGACGAACGAGCCCTCTACGATCTGGCGTACAACACCATCGCCCCCCAAATCGAACAAATCGCGAACGTCGCTGCAGCCACGGTCGAAGGCGGGAGAATCCGCCAAATCAATATCAATCTCGACCCCGCGTTGCTCAGTGCCCGCGGGCTTTCGATTCTCGATGTCGTGAAGTCCGTCAAAGCCTCAAACGTCATTCTCCCTTCCGGTGATGTCAAATCCGGCAATCTCGACTACAACGTCTTCACCAACAATCAATTCCGCACCGTGGAGCCCATCCAGGACGTCATCATCAAGGTGAATCCGCAAGGCAACCCAGTCCGGGTACGTGATGTGGGAACCGTGACCGATTCGTCTGACATTCAAACCAATATCGTGCATGCAGACGGAGCCAGATCCGTGTTCCTTCGTGTGAACAAACAGCCGATCGCCAATACGGTCGAGGTTGTGGATGCCCTCCGTGCAGCCTTACCCAAAATACTTGGAGTTCCCGAGGGAGTAAATCTCAGCATCTCATTTGACCAGTCTCTCTATATACGCCAGTCCATCCGCAATCTCGTTGAACAGGCCCTTCACGGCTCGTTACTGGCCGCAGCAGTGATCTTCGTCTTTCTGCGCAACCTGACGAGCACCGTGATCGTCTCCGTCGCCATTCCGCTCTCCATGCTTGTCACCTTTATCGTGCTCTATTTCACAGGACAAACGTTGAACGTCTTCACGCTCGGAGGACTTGCTCTCGGCATTGGTCGACTCGTTGATGACTCCATCGTGGAACTGGAAAACATCCAACGGCACCTCAATACCAACCCCAACCGCTGGGACAGTATTCTCACTGCCGCCCGAGAAGTGGCCATGCCGATTTTGGCATCGACGGTGACGACTGTGGTGGTCTTTCTTCCCATGTTTTTCGTCGTTGGTATCGCGCGCCTGTTGTTGATTCCCTTGACGCTCACCATCGCGATTGCGCTCTTTACATCTTTTTTGGTCTCTCGAACCGTTACCCCTGCTCTCTGCTACAAATTCCTCAGACCAGAACAAGAAGCCCATCGGGCAATGCCACACTGGCTGGCCACCCTCATGGAATGGAGCCGTCACCGCTATGACTCGCTCGACAGAGGTTACGAAGACTCTTTGCGGTGGGTACTTGGACATCGCCGCCTCTTTATCTTGGTGGTTCTGCTCATCTTTATCGGATCACTCATGTTGATCCCCCGGATTGGAACCGAATTCCTGCCTGTATCCGATGAGAGTCAGTTTCGCCTCGTCCTGCGGGCCCCGGTCGGCCAACGAGTCGAAAGGACCGAACTACAAGTCACTGAAGTAGAACGTGTCCTTCGTACCCTCATCCCTTCGAATGAACTGGAAACCATCGTCTCCAGTACCGGCATCTTGTCCCAAGGCCGTGCGTCTCTGTTTAATCCCAATACCGGACCTCATACCTCATCGATTCAAGTGTATTTGGTTTCACCAGAAAAACGGACCAGGAGCCAAGTCGATATCATGAACGATGTCCGTCCGAAAATCGTGAAGCTGTTTCCCGGTGTCTCGATGTATTTCGACCCTGGGGGGATCGTCAAACGTGTCACCAGCTTCGGATCTCAAAAGGCCGTCGATGTGGAGATCTATGGGTATGACTTCGACAAAGCCAGAGAAGTTATCGCGCAAGTGAAGGAGATCATGGAGCAGACTCCCGGCCTGGCCGACATCGAACCGAGTCGGGAAGAAAACTACCCGGAAATCAACGTCACGGTCGATCGAGAGAAAGCCGCACTGCTCGGTATCAGTGAAGCGGATGTCGCCAGTACCGTCCTCTTTTCTTTGAATGGGAATGGTCAAACCGACCCCATCATTTACACAGACCCGCACAACGGTAACGAGTACTTCATTAATGCTTGGTTAGCCGAGGAGCATCGATCCTCTCTCACCGATCTGGAACACATCCTCCTCACGACCAAGACCGGTGAGCCTGTGTTGCTGAAAAATGTGGCGTCGCTCAAACTGAACGCAGGCCCGGTCAAGATTGATCGTAAATATTTCCAGCGCGTGATTCACCTGACGGCCAATCCCACTACGCGCACTCTCGGCGAGATTGCGAGCGATCTGGAGTCAGCCTTTTCTGAACTGCAGCTACCGGCAGGATTCAGCATCAGACTAGCCGGACAAATTCAACAACAACGTGAAACCTTTCAGGGAATGCAGTTCGCCATCATACTGTCACTCCTGCTGGTCTATATGGTGATGGCCGCCCAGTTTAAATCGCTCATCGATCCGTTCATCATCATGTTTGCAGTGCCGATGGGTCTCCCTGGTGTCATCTTGATCTTGTTCCTCACCGACACGACGCTTTCGACCGCATCGCTGATGGGCATCATCATGATGTTTGGGATTGTTGTCTCGAACGGGGTGTTACTGGTGGATTACACCAACGTCTTGCGGCGCCGAGGCACTCTTCTTCAGAACGCCGTGGTGACCGCCGCACGTACGAGGTTGCGGCCGATTCTCATGACCTCACTCGCAACGATCTTTGGACTCCTGCCCATGGCGATCGGGCTGGGTACCGGCGGGGAAACGAACGCACCTCTCGCACGAGCAGTGGTTGGAGGCCTGACGGTTTCCACCCTCCTCACCGTGTTTCTCATCCCGACGTTGTATATGATTTTAGAAGAATGGGTACCGAGAGACCTGGAAGAAGAGCGGCACCATTCCACGCCAGCAACCCCAAGTGCCGTTACAACGACAGAATGGCGGCCTTAACTCTCGGTGATGTTGGGGAACAACGACTTCAGCTGCATGGCCAGTCCAATATCTCCGGTAACCTGTAACCGTCCTGACATGGCCATCATCATCCCGCTCACTTGTCCGTTCAACACCTTGATGCAGTCTTCACCGGTCATCGACAATGTCACGTGTGGATCAGCATGAGCCCCGTCTTTCATCAGACAGGTCCCATTCTGTACCACCAAATGATACTGCCCACCTTGATCCCCCTGGAGATCGAACTGATAGACCGCATCAAGATTTTCTGCCGCCTCCTTGTCAAACTTGGCCGGCAAAGAACGGAGCACATCTTGGATAGTCGTCACTTTCATAGTTGGACATCATGCTCAGGATAAGAGAGTTTATAAAACACGTCGGGGGCGCCAACTGTGCGCCCCCGACAAGATCTCAACGCGGATGAAAGTCTAGTAACGAAGCGTGGCCGTCGCAACGCTACGACGAGCACCGAAAAACTCTTTTGAAAACGATTCGACAACTGCCGGATCATACCCTTTGCAGCTGAAAATGTCGAGGTAGGCATGGTTGGTGGCGTTGGCAAAATGGCCGCTGATCAAAGACGTGGAAATCAGCTGCACCATCGAATAGCCTGCTACAGGCCCATCGCCAAAATCGACGACCTGACATTCGCCGAAGCGTTTCATTCCGATGAGCTCACAGAGCTCGACGACATAGCGCTTGATATATTCAGCATCTCGAATTAGCTCAGGATTGCAATCGTGGAGGTCAACAGCGGTGCAGAGTCCCCAGGCTTTGCCGCTTCCCACCATATCCTGGATAGGACGGGCAGCAGCCTCAGGGGCAGTGGATGGTAAGATCGTCGACTCGGAACTAGCCGAGGTACTCATAGAGGGGGGTTCCCTTTCTGTAAGAAGGTTGAAGTGACAGAAGCTGTCATGCGTGAACTATACCATGTTTTTTTCCGATCGTATGGGATGATAAAGAATATTTTGGCTCCGGCAGGAAGACCATCATCGATTAGTTGACAAGGTCTCAACGCTCAGGAAGAATAGGCACTATGGTCTCTACTTCAGACGTACCTCGAATTGAGTTGCCTGATCGTCTCTGCACCTGGTGCAAAGTGATCATGACCAAACGGCTGGTCGGGGGAAAACAGTTTATTCATTACACCTGCCCAAAGTGCATTTTCCAGCACACTCGCCGTCTGACATCAAAGGCATAACCACATGACTTTATTTGCCATTTTCATTTCATGGCATTGAAGTTCGCAGGCTCTGCCTAGACGGAATCGGCACCTCCATACACCCGTGAGCCCCCAGCGTACATCGCCTCCCTGGTGACAATATCTCACGCGTACCCCAGTCCCGGCAGTCCGAAGCCGCTCAAAGCTTGATTCCGGTCTAACTCCGATTAGAACCGGACGGCCCCCTTACTCAACGAACAGAGAGCTATTCAGCGCGATGCAAATGGACGGGGCTATCGGAAGACCTCTTCTGCCCAGGTCGGCACGGAAACGATTATGCAACCGTTCGACAAGCCATACACGGTTCCATAGCCCCCCCCCCCGCGCTGTAATCGCTCCTTCCGACCAACCTCGACACCTGAAGACTTGTGCTTAAATCCCATCACCATGTCTCCTGGTTCCATCACCATTGCAAGAAGGTAACAGCAGTCTAAAACGTTCCTGAAACGCTAGTCAGCATTACCCATACCAATTCGTGGCCCTTCAACTGGCTCAGGGCCCCGAGCAGAGTCGAAGGGTGAGGTTATGGCGACAGGGGAAACCAGAGCATACTTGACGGAGTATGTCGAGGATACGAAAAACGAGTCGGCCAGGTCAGTAGAAGCGTTCGGAAACAATCCCGGTTAAAGTTTTCCCGATACCAATGTACGCACTTGCTCCATACGCCGACGGTTGACTCCGAGATCGCTATACCCGGTCCGGGATGCTGAGCGAAACTGAATGGTCTTGGTCGTCTCATCGAGAATAAACTCGATATCATCGACAAACCGAAGCAGGAGACTGGTGAACTCATAATGGAGGTAGGCCTCATCTTCTTCAATGAGTGTGGCACGGGGCAAACTCGCTATGACCGCCTTCAAAGCCTCCTTTGCTTCGACCCGAGATTTCTTGTACCGAAACGGCGCAATGGCATGCGTCTCATCAGTCGCCTGAGTCGAGACACAATTGGGACTGGATGGACATGCTGACAAGGTTCGTTCGCTCATGGAAGCGTCACTTTACCCTCTCCCACTATGGCACGCAACCAGACTTCGACCACCAGTACCGCATCGGCCGGAATAAACCCCGGGACGCCTTTGTCACGATAAGCCAGATGTGGGCTGGTGCGAACCCTCCGATACCCGCCGACTTTCATGCCTAGCAGCGCGTGTTCTACGCCAGCAATCGTCTGACGGCTACCAAGCCGAGTTGTGTGGTCAAGGAGGACGGTATCGTCGACGACTCGAAACACGTCCTTGGGCAGAGACCTGATCTGCTCCTCCTGAATCCTCACCTCTTCGCCTTTGTTCAGAAAGATTCGGGAGTTATAGATAACGTAGTCACCTCGCTGAGCTTCTCGCCCCTCCCCTTCTCGCTCTTCAAGTAGCCGCAGCCCACTGAGTCGTTCCATGATACAGCCTCAGTAGGAAATGGTCGCCAGCGTTGGTTGGGTCTCCCCCTGATCCACCACCGAGACCGACACCCGCCCAAGGATGCGACCGTCTCCCGCTTCGACATCCACCCGCCAATCACCTGGATCAAGACGTTGCTTGAAGCTATAGGCTCGATAGCCTCCCTCGCGCCCCCCTGATATCTTGAGTGGAATCTTATCTGCATGGGAAAAAGGCCGGCTGCCATGAGCCCGATAGTACCAGTGATGATAAATCGTGGTATTGAGGTCGACCGGGGCGAACACGGCGGTGAAGCAATAGATCGGCGTGTTCGAAGGAAACGTGGTATCCGATCGTTTCCAAAACTCATACCACTGTCTTTCAAAGGCTAATTCGAATTGGTCTCCGGGTCGCTTGACATCGTGATAGATCCCACCGAACTTCAGCGAGAGCGGCACGGGGGGAATCCAATTCAAAAAATAAAACCCGACAAGCACTCCGATCAGCGCCGCAGCAGGAACGGTCACGCCGATACCTTCCTCCCGCGATCGATCTGGATTGTTTCGATAGATCAACTGAGCCACGCGTAAAATCACCGCGACACTCAGCATCGCCCCGACCACAAAAATTACCACATTCATGTAGCCGGTAATCACGGGCAAGAAAAACGTGAAGAACGCAAAGCAGACCACCGCGTAGAGACTGACAAGCAATCGAAGATTCGAAAGCCGGTCACGCAAGAACTCATTGGCCACTAAGAGCATGATCAGGAGGGTAAAGAACACTGCGGTGCCGGAGAAGGTGGCGCTGCGTGAGTAGAAAATCGTGTAGGCACTGAAGAGGCTGCCTAACAGAAACTGGCTGGCCATGGGATAGTACGGACGGCTCTCCAACACCCAGCGCATGAAGGGAGAGGATGCCGCACGCTGTTCAGGATCCGGCGGAGACTCTATTCCGACCCGACCTGTCAACACAATCAAAGCTCCAAGCATGGCAAGATACAGCAGGAGGATTAAGTTATCTTGAAGCCGGTCTATCCGCGTGAGCGTCAGCGTATCGTACGTCACGCCGGAGAGGAAGAACACAGCCGGCATGAACGGTTTTGTGAGAAGAGACTGAACTTTGGTCAGAGGACTCATGCCGGTACTGTGCGAAATTTCGTTCGATTGTTCGATACAACTACTGAATCGTACGGCAGCCTACACCATGCCAGAGACGGATGCTCAACATGGTCATCCATCTCACCCACCCAACCCCAGCGCGCGGCTCGACTGAGCTCGCCGAAGTCCGAGACGTGACTTTCACCGACCAAGGCCGCACTCTCGTACCTTGTTGGTCGTATCTCGTATTTCGCAAGCGAACGACGCTTCACCGTTCGACATACTCACGGCCCTGAGTTTTATCGAAGGGCGAGATATGTTTCACGCGCATGAATCGATGCGAACACGCAATTGGAGGCTTTTTTGAGTATTCCGTCATACAAAGGCAGGCAGCGGCGCATACACGACGGGATGCCCGATCACTCGTTCCAACCAGGGTGCCATGTCGTCCTCTGGAAGCGGTGCTTGGTTGAGACGCACTTCAACCTTGAACTGTTCATGCCCCCCAACAATACCGATGATCGCGGAGGCATCGCCACGATCAGGTAAGAGCGTCTGTGTTTGAAACTCACAGAGCGTAGCGTAGAGGACCCCATCAGGCTTGATGGCAGTTAATATCTCAGGAAGTTCATCCAGCGGGCAGTGGACCGAGCATCGATACATCAGCCGCGGGCTTGGCTCAATAGCTTGGAACTCAGCCAACGCCGCTTCGGAAAACCCTGTTAGATAGGCTCGAACCCCGGCCGGCTCAGGATGAAAGGTCTCTGCGAGCTTACTGGACGGGACAAGAAATTCAAACGCATCGGACGTATTATACTCAAATTGGCAGGGCCCAAAGGCATCGGGCCATGAGCAGAAGAACGGAAAAGACACGTCAGCGGGCCGCAGAACGACCGCCTCCTTCTCTACAGAGGTTTCGATCGGAAGATCCAGGAGAGTGATCGCTTCCAGAAATGCCGCTCGCCGCTCGTCCAGCCATCGCATCCGGTCCGTATCACCCCGCGTTTCCCCTGGGGTGATGACGTGGCTCGTTTGGAGCCGGATTCGAATGAACGAATGCGCATGGCGAAATCCAATCCAGCACATCGCGCGCGGCTCGTGAAATCTTAGGCGTTCTCGAATGCGCCAAGGATGACTGATGGAGCAATAAGTCCCGATGTCCTGATGACGCTGGTAAACCGTATGATAGGCACCGGACAGGAGAAAGAAATCCCCGCGCCACCCCTCCCGCACATGGATCAGGGTGACATCTTCCGTCGCCCACGGATCGAGCTGATCGATGGCATCGAGAGACGGAACCGTCCATTCCTCGACGTAACAGATAACATCCTGAGCCGGCGAGACTGGTTTCAATCCCAGAGCCGCCAGCCGTTCCCCGACTGCGAGCGCGTGCTGAAAACTCAATGGCGTCGTCGTTTCCCACCGCCGCTCTCGCACGGATCATTTCCTTTAGTGCGCCCCGAGGTCAGAGGCAGCACGATACGCACACCGACGACCGCATCTCCTCCATCAGATTCGATGGAAGTTCCACCCGCTCATTTCTGCCGGACCGACCTCAACGCCTTACGCTCGATCATCGTGTCGCCCAGCAGTCGCTCAATTCCATCCCGCAAGGTGGCGGAGAGTTGCTCCTGCACATCGTCATTGTTGAACCAAAAGACGGTCCGCGAACGGGCCCCTTCTACTCTGCGAATAGTGGTGCTGTGATCCGACTGATTTTGTGCCTGCACATGAAAGCGACTGCTGGTTTCAATCACCGTCGAAAAGACCCGGCTCTTGGCACTCGCTGAAAAATCTTGCACCTGCCCGGTGATGACGATGTCCGCATCAGGCACCGCGCCGGCCGGAGCGACACGTACGTTCCAGACACGATCGTTCCACCCTCGTGTTTTCAATCGGTCCGCAAGCCGCTGCGTGAGCATCTCAGCGAGTCGATCGCCCGGCACATTGAAATACGTCGTGCCTCCCCAAAGATGCGTGCGTGTCCCGACACGGCTCTTGTCCGTCCGTCGATCTTCAAAGGGTTCAATGACGATCTTGACTGGCTCGATGTCGGTCACCTGTACCATTGGCAGCTTTTCACGTAAGTCGAGAGTCCGCACCTCTCCAGTTCCCCGACAACCGGCCAACATAGCCGCCACCATGATGGCACAGCCCAGAACTCGCAACGACGATGGCTTCACAGGCGCCTCCCTGTCAAAGTTGGGACATAGTAGTGGGCACAGTCTACCCAAGTTGGGCCTCGGAGACAATTAGGATTACATGGTTAGCGAGTCACGATAGGGAGCATGGCCTGAAAGGTCTCGCAGGCCACGTGAGGCAGCTGCCCGTTCTGAATGTTCACATCCTCAAAAGAAAAACACCGTAACACCTTGATCAGTGATCGCTCGGCCACGATGGCGGCAATCTGAGCTTTTCGATCGTGCGTGATCGGAAAGGTATAGCCCTCTCCCCGTTTCCACTCCCAGAGCGCCGGGGCCAGCGACAATTCCAGCCCTCTTCCCGCCACTTGGTGATATCGCCCAAGAAGCTGCTGCTTATACTGCCGAAGCTCACCGCCTTCCAACAGCAGGGCACACACCACGTAATGCCCCCACCAGACCAACGTACGAAACGTGAACGTCTGCCCGCCCTGGAAGTGTTTGGGATAATCGAGATACTGATAGGGGAAATCCTCCAGATGCTCCCCCTTTACTAGCTGATGGGCCTTTGAGTCAAAACCGGGAGGGGTCATGAGCGTGACAGCGGGAAGGTCCGCTTGCAGCGCCCGGTGCGTCCCTTCGAGCATGCGTCGGATCTTCGCAGTGATCACAGCTTTCCGTCGAAACAACTGTGCATCCGCCAACAACGTTGTCTCATCATCAGTGAACGCAAGTGACTGAGGCATCGCATCACATAGGAATGAGCTGGTCTATTCTGGCTATCACCTGACAGCGGTCAGCTATTTTTGGCGCGTTTCAAAGGCCAAGACCGTGACGTCGTACAGACGCCGACAGTCGGCACAGCGAAGCCGCACCAGATCCTGAAACACATCCATCTCCCGAAGGGTGAGTGAGGCAGCATGGGCAGCAACACAAGCCTTGAGATAGTCTTCCCCGGGCGGTTCGTCTCGGGAAGCCACTTCTACAGCCGCTAGCTGCGCCGACGAGGTAATTGCGGTGACGGTCGCAATACTCAGATAGTGGGCCGACTTGCAGGAACTGCAGAGGAGAACCACCGCGTTCTCCTCTGTCATGCGCTTGACTGTCACACAGAGGGGATGAACCGACCAGCATTGCTGAAGAAAGGCCCCACTCCGGATGACCTGTGTCATATTTCTTCTTGTGAAACGGTGAGGCAACCGCAGACACCCTCACCTAATGTTCAGTTGACCGCTGGTGGACATCGAACAGGAACAGAAGAGAACCAGAATTCAAGGTATGGCTGCCGCAGGCGATCCATCGTTGTTCGGAGAAGGAACGAGACTCCCCTCCTGAACCGCACGACAAGCCTTGCACACCCGCGGTCTGGCTTTCAGAAAGGAGACCTTCCCGCTGGCAAGACAACTGTAATGGACAAATTCGTCACAGACCGTGCAGCGAGACCAGCCTCCGCGAAGCATGGTTTTGTCCCGATAGAGATCTTCTCGGCACACTCGGCATAGGCGCGCTTGAACTGGAAGCGTCATCGGCTCCCACTCACCACCAGCTTTTCGAATACTCATAAGACCGGAGTATAACGAGGCGATCAGCGGAAAAACAAGCAAGTCTCCGCCTCGATCATTCACCGAATCAAAACGCCTCCACCAGCGGCTGTTATCCAACAGTCCGGTAATATCCAGACTGGATGTGAGCTTCAGTCTGTCGACTCGCCAACGATCCGGATATCGACGAAATGCACATCCGACCGCTCTCTGCCAGTATAGGCATATCCGCCCGGAGGTGCGCTGGGGGCTGTATCGACCGTGTTGGTCGTGCGGATCACACCGTACAATCTGCCGGACTTACCTCCCTTTTCAAGCTTGATGACGCCGACACCGGGACAACTACCTTGCGCAGCATGGTTGGCTGTCACAGGTGCAGGTCCACGCAAGGCAACAAACAAATAGTCCCCATTCGGGCTTCGCGAAATCAGATCAGGAGCCGGATCGTTCAATGGCATCGAGGGATCATCTGTCACGCTAGCCGCCAAGCAGGGGCCAATACCTCGCCCTTCACCGTTTTCAGACGTGAGGTCGTAGATCGCCACCGGTTTTGACTGTCCCCTCGTTTTGACCACCTCGACTTTATTCTGAATCCGATCTCCGGCATGCACGTACTTTTCATCCACTGTGGCAACCACGCCATGGGCATCACGGCGCGTGGTCGTGCCGGGGATCTGTCCCGTATCGTTAGAGGACACGCCGCTATGATCATGATTCCCATTTGTCAGCGTGTTTGTTGGATCCTTGATCACAACGACGGGGGGCGGCTGGTTCTCGGAATTATGTCCAGGCGCAAATGGAAAGGCGGCATGCGGAAGCACGTACACAGCATATGTGGATTGAGTAAGTCCTGCGACTCCAGCCGAAACGCCTCCGTCCAGATGAATGAGCCCGTTGGCCTGGGTGCCGGCACACCCGGCACCATTGATCACTTCGTTGCCATATTCAGCAACGATCGCCATTGGTGTAGTACTAGAATCGACCACAAGCAAGCCCCCACCGGCCAATGTCACATACACCAAGGCATTGTTATTGGCTGGAATGGGGCAGAGAATGGCATTATTGGGACGCCCTCCGGAGGATCCATTGGGACCGGTTGTGCATCCGTTCTCTTTACAGAATCCGTTCGGCGTCAGATCACTGAAATCGGAGTTCCCAGCGTCAATGCTGCCTATCAGTGGATGCCCCACCGCATTGCTACCAAGATAGACTCGTGGTGGTTCCACAACGGTCTGACCTTTTCCGACTCCCAAACCAGCCTTCATGTTGTAGGTCAGAGCGATAATACGGCCAGTGACATCCCGTGTGACATCGATTCGTTCGACGATCCGTCCATCCAGGTTACAAACGAGAATTGCTAATCCATCGTACCGCCAAAAGCTCATGTGATTCGTCCGCCCGGTGCCGGTCTGAGTCGCGCGAAACAACGCGACGGCTTCTTTCGTCTCAGCATCCATCACGCCGATCATCCCACCGCCTGGCGCAAAGAAACTCAAGAGGGCATACTTCTGTTGCGGATCAATGAAGGCGGAATGGAGCCGACCCGCCAAGGGGCGTGCGTTTCCCGTAGCAGTGTTGAATTCGTTGTATTCGGAAAGCCCGGCAGGAAACACCACGTTGGTGTCGCAAGGTGCCGTAGTGCCGGCGCAAGGCATCGGTGCAGCGGAGCGGCCACGATCTACCTGTTCCTCAATCGCCTTATTATTCCAGATCCACAGGAGACTGCCGTCAATGCCGAGCGCAGCTTTACCTGCCACGGTATTGGACTGGTCACTGGCCCACAATTCATACCTGATGTCCCCATGAGAGCCACCGCGTCCACCTTTACCCGCCTCTGCCTGAGGAGAGACTAGGAGAACCCAGCCTAACAAGCCCGCCGCGGCTATTCCTCCAAACAGGCCTACAGGATTTTTTAGCATCATGGTTTCCTCCCGTTTGTTCGCCCTAGAGATTAGTCGTCGCGTTCTACCCACTCTCTGAATCCCTGAGAGGGGCTAGCACAATGCAGACGCATCAACAAACGTAGGGCAACTCAGAATGAGTCACCTCTTTGGATGCGCCACACCATTTTCTCCACCAGGCAAGGGCATTCGGACGGATTCGAAGATTCATCATTTCCTTTCCGTCGCGTATGTAGTTGGCCAAACATATTGATCAGAGTTTTTTCATCTTCTAACGATCAAACGTCTCCGTCAAGACTCATTCGGCCCAATGGACGCGTGCATATTGCTCCCGTTTGACTCGTCCCCCATCCTTTGTTACTCTCCGCGCAACTAAACGGATCATCAGGAAAGTCGATCGTATGAACATCGCCGACTATCTCGAACGAAAACGGATTGACGTCGATCAATTTCTCGATCTGGTTGCGCCTCCGTCCATCACCCCGCCGACGACACTGCATGAAAGTCTGCGCTACAGCCTGATGGCTGGCGGGAAGCGGGTCCGTCCGATTTTGACGATCGCGGCGGCAGAGGCGCTGGACCAGACACCTCCTGGCCTCATGGCAGTCGCCTGCTCCCTAGAGCTCATTCATACCTACTCGTTAATCCACGACGATCTGCCCGCAATGGACAACGACGACTTTCGCCGTGGGAAACCGACGAACCATAAAGTCTATGGTGAAGCGATGGCAATTTTGGCCGGCGATGCCTTACTCACCATGGCATTCGATATCGTCAGCCGTCCTGATCTCATGAAGGGCTGCGATCCGATACGCCAAGTCCGCATCATTCAAGAATTGGCCTTTGGGTCCGGTAATATGGGCATGGTAGGCGGCCAAGTGTTCGACATCCAGGCTGAGAATAAGGACATCGACCTCCCCACCCTCCAGAATATTCACAAGCATAAAACCGGCATGTTGATGCGCGCTGCCGTCCGCATGGGGGCCATTGCCGCCGGAGCCAACGACCGCCAGCTCGACGACATGACCGGCTATGCCGAAGACATCGGCCTGGCGTTTCAAATCGCCGATGACGTGCTGAATGTCACCGGCACACGTGAGGAACTGGGGAAGAATCCCAATACCGATGCCGAACGTGGAAAGAAAACCTATCCGACGTTCTACGGCGTCGAGGGAGCCAAGAAGCTGGCCGACGACTGTGTCACCCGCGCCATCAACCGCCTCTCGTCATTCGGCCCCTCCGCCGACCCGCTGCGCGAGATCGCGCGATACATCACCAACCGTAAGAATTGACGTCGTTCGTGAAGCGTATCTCGTGAAATCCAAAAATGCACAGACGAGCAGGCCTCCTCATTTCACACGTTTCACGTTTCACGTTTCACGTTTCACGTCTTCATCATGAAAGCTCTCGTCACAGGGGCAACCGGGTTTGTCGGGGCAGCGGTTGCGCGAGCCCTTCTACGAGCCGGTGTCGACGTTCGTGTTTTGGCGCGGCCTGAAGCCGACCTCACAAACCTAACCGGCCTTCCGATTGAACGAGTCGCGGGGGATTTGCGCGACCCTGCCTCACTTCGTGTCGCGCTCCGAGACTGCCGCCACCTCTATCATGTCGCGGCACACTATGCCCTCTGGGCCAAGAACCCTTCCATCTTTTATGACGTCAACGTGACCGGCACCAGAAATCTTCTGGAAGCCGCGCGCGAAGTCGGCGTGGAACGGACGGTCTATTGCAGCACCATCGGAGCCATCGGCTTGCCGCCTGGCGGTGGGCTTGGAACGGAAGAAACCCCGGTCTCGCTCGAACAAATGGCCGGCCACTATAAGCGCTCGAAATATCTGGCAGAACAAGAAGTGCACAAACTGGCCAAGGATGGATTGCCGGTCGTCATTGTCAATCCCAGCGCCCCGGTCGGGGAGGGCGATGTGAAACCAACACCGACCGGCCAAGTGATCGTCGATTTCATGAAGGGGAGGATGCCGGCCTATATCGAAACCGGAATGAACATCATCGACGTCGATGATGTCGCGACCGGTCATCTACTCGCAATGGAGAAAGGGCGCCAGGGCGAACGATATATCCTCGGTTCTACCAATCTGTTACTCCGTGAAGTGTTTGAGATCCTTAGCCGATTGACGGGGCTCAAAGCTCCAGCTGTGAAACTCCCACGAGGTGCGGTACTTCCGCTCGCCTACCTCAACCATTGGTTTGCTAATATGACGGGCCTCCCTCCACGCATTCCGCTGGAAGGTGTGAAGATGGCCAAATACAAGATGCACTATGATTGCAGCAAGGCAATCCGAGAACTTGGGCTACCCCAGCATCCTCCCGAAGTTGCGCTGGGCAAGGCCGTCCAGTGGTTCAAATCCCATGGGTATGCATGACGGCCGGCTCGAACTCCCATTGAATGGAACACATCGTCCTCTTTTTCAAGACCATTGTCCTCCGGCCGTACGTCTTTATTTTTCTTGCCGCCTTTCTCTTTTCCGCCGTCAAGCTGATCGGCTGGCCACGAACCTGGCGATTCTGGCTGATCAGCTGGGTCACCGCGTTCATCTGTGAATTCTCGTCGACCAGAACCGGCATTCCCTTCGGCTGGTACTTCTATAATGGTTCGACGATTGGTCAGGAGCTCTACTTCTTTGACGTGCCGTTTATGGACTCCATCTCATTCAGCTTTCTCCTCTTTGCCGCCTACTGTGTAGCACTTGGGCTGCTCCTCCCATTTAATGCCACGTTGAGGAACGACGGATCTATTCACAAACCGTTACGTTTTGAGGTGGCTGCCCGCACAAGTTGGTCAGTCTATGGCTTGACCGCCTTTCTCTTCGCCTTCATCGATATGGTGATCGATCCAGTGGCCTTGCGTGGCGACCGCTGGTTCTTGGGGAAAATCTATTACTACCCAGATCCAGGGTGGCACTTCGGTGTCCCTTTCGCAAACTATGTGGGCTGGGCCGTCGTTGGGCTGATTTCACTGGCGTTGTATTTTCCGTTAGACCGACGTCTCGTTCCAATCGCCTCCCCCCACCTGATCACTCAGCGACTCCTACTCGGAATCGGGTTATATTACGGTGTCTTAGTTTTCAACCTCGGCATGACATTTTGGATCGGTGAAACGTTTATGGGCATCAGTGGCCTGCTGATGCATCTCCCGGTCCTCATAGTCTTGACCACTCGCCTTTCTACCCTCCGATAGATCTCCCTCACCGAATAGTGGGGTGACATTCAGCCCAAAGAATTTGTATAGTCGGATAAGTGTTCCACCAACAGAGAATCAGTCGCATGAATAGTTCCACGGACTCACAGCCGGCTGACCCGGAACAACCACACCTCGATTCTATTGTGCCGTATCGTGCTATGGGATCAAGCTCCGATCGATCTACCACAAGCAGTATCGTGTTCCTCACAGTCTTGTCGCTCTGCCTGATGGCGTTGGCCCCCGTGCCTGAGCTCCTGCACGTCCTGGGTATCGTGACATCCATCGATGAGAAACACATTGACGTAAAAACAGCCAAGGGGCAGGTGGTGTCGGTCCTGCTGACCAAGCAGGTGAAGTACAAGAACAAAAACAATCCCAAATCACTCGACCCGCCCACCGTCGGCGACCGCGTCATCATCGAAGCGTCAAGAGATGAGAAGAACAAGAAGGTCACGGCAACGGTCGTACATTATTCACCGGGTAGCAGTCTTCCACCTCCACGATAAGCCATGCCGACTATTCGCTTTGCACGAGCCGTCCATGAATCGCCCTTTCACGGGGGGGTACGTCAGGCCTTTCTGCGGGTGTTCATCACCAGCATCGCCGTCTTCCTAGCCATCGCCATTGTCCCTGGGTTGGAGGCCAACAGTTTCGGGGCCGGTATGGCAGCCGTACTGGTCCTGACCTTCTTGAACCTCATCCTTCGCCCCATCCTGTTTCTGCTCACGTTGCCGCTGATCGTCTTCACGCTTGGACTCTTTCTGGTGGTGCTGAACGCACTGCTGCTCGAACTGACCGCGTTTTTCGTGAAGGGGTTTACGGTCTCAGGGTTCTGGGCTTCCGTCGGTGGTGCGCTAGTCATTAGCCTGGTCACAACTATCCTCAACAGCTGGACTGTTGATCGCCGCCTTCCTCCTGACCTTCAGGAAGAGCCACGTCGGCCACCCAAGATCATCAATCCGGATTGAGCCATCACAACTTCTGATCAGAACAACCGAACGGCTGGAGGGCTGCGGAAAGCAGTGTTTCAACCAGATTGGGCAACTCGCCTGACAGGCATCGAGATGTTAGGGGCTCGGGAAAGTCTCCCTCTGAATGAAGGGGCGCCCTCCTGAAACCCGTGCAATGATAAAGAAAGGATAGCTATAGCCGGCAGAAAATCGTGACGGCACGCCGAGATACGTCATCGGCGTGCCGTGTCCTTAAAAAACCGGTGATCATTCCGGATCCACACTCTTGACGATTCGTACGTTATTCGTCTCGATGCTCATACGCGACATACTTTCGGTAATCTCCTACCTGCTCTGATCGACCGATGTAGTACATGAACAGCGCCAGCATCATGATTGCCATATTGATCGAAACAAAAATCGTGATCATCGCAACATCCCCGAACATAGTGCCCCTTTCCTTTCTGTTGTGTAATAAGAATTGTTTATCTGCCTAGAGTCGAAGGCGCCTTCGATCTCATGCCTCTTACTTCTTCATGTACAGCAACATGCATGCCAGCGACTCCCTCCCCGGCTCGTATCGCGTATTTACCCACAAGTGATGAAAAATCATGAATGCCCGCGATCTGAAGCGTACGAGGGGTCTCCGCTACCAAGAGTCGGGTGGCACGAGGTAAATCTGATCGATACGGCGGGCCGTATCGGATTTGATACGAATCGACCTGGAGGATCTCACCATGGTGTCTGGAACGTGATCGAGGTCAGCACACCAAACACAACTTTCCACATACCTGACCATGCCCAGTCGAATGGGTCACAGAGGTCAAGACTGTGAAACGGCACAGGGTCGGTACCCACGATGCGACATTCAGAATCACCTCCCTCCATCTTCGCAGCTATCTGACCTTACCCGACCAGATCGCCTTGCTCTTCCCACTCCAGCAGCACCACCCTTGTAGGTCATCTAGCATGAAGTGTGAGGCAGCCTAATTTGGAAACGAGCTCCGCAATAGCAGTTGGAGAGATAAATGAATTTGCCTACTGTACTGACTTGGTCGGCTCACGCCGTCTTGACACGCGCTCGGTTTCACACCTCCTCGCTGAATTCCTGGCTCATTCTTCATCAGCACCATCGGCAAATTCCTGTCTCAAAGTAAAACAGTTCTCCCATGAGGGGCAGATCATCGTGTAGGACACGACCTGCGCTTCTTACACTCTGCACCGTGATGTTCACCGTCACCTCACAACACCATATCTCTGCAATCCCGAGAAATGCCCTTAATACTGAAGACGATCGGCTCCCATGAGTGTTCCTCACGTAGCGTCTCACTAATCGGCACGTGCCTTGCTTTGGAATACGCTCATGGGCTCACTTACACACAGGGGAGGTTACATGAAGTCGATTCTGCCGTTGCACCCATCACCTAGCGATCATCGACCGCCTCGCAGCTCATGGTGGTCTCCACGCATGATGATCCTCTGTCTCTGCGCCGCAGCAATCAGTATTCCCGCTGCTGGATTCTGTGCGTCGCCAGGATCGTCGGTCCCGCTCTTTGTTGACACTCCTAGCGATATCCCCGCTGCGATCGACCAGGCGTTTCCGTCACCTCAGATCTCGAAGCGATGGGTGCGTCGACACCGTACGACGGGACTCAACCCCGCGGCGTTGGAAGCCATGAAACTCGCCCGCAAGGAGTCGAAACAGGATGTCGCACTGGACCTCTTCGATGCCGGCACACGTATACTCGAACTCGACGAACCGGAAGTTCAGGGTAATAAGGCGAAGGTCTGGCGTGGACGGGTGCGAGGTGACCAGGACAGCGATGTCACCTTGGCCATACGCGGCAAGAAGATGGCTGGGACGATTGTCATGGGCCAACGACTCTACAAAATTGAACCGACCGAGGATAACCGTCATCGTCTCGTCGAAATTGACGACGACGCGATGCGACCGGATCACCATCCGCTCGTCGTACCGGATGACGGAACCCCTGCGGACCCTCCGGCTCCAGAGCCGGAACTCCAACAGCCCAGTACAGCGGCCGCGACTACGACCGTAACCACCGCAGCGGCGACGACAAACACGATCGTTGATTTATTAGTCGTCTATACCCCAACGGCCCGCGCAAAGCAGGGTGGGCTAGCTGCCATGAACGCATTGATCGCCATGGGCGTCGATTTGGCGAATCAAGCCTACCGAAACAGCCAGATCGCCATGCAACTCCGGCTGGTTCGCGCTGCCGAAGTCGCCTATACGGAAACGGGCGACATCAATACCGATCTGGTACGTCTCCGCAGCAAAAGCGATGGCTTCATGGATCAAGTCCACACATTGCGGAACCAATACAAGGCCGATATGGTGGCGCTCATCGTCGACAACGGGGGCAGCTACTGCGGTATTGCCTACGTGATGGCAAACGGCCCGAGAGCCAGTTTTGCAGATTGGGCGTTCAGCGTCACCGATCGCGACTGCGTGTCGAACAATACCTTGACCCATGAGCTGGGACATAATATGGGCGATGCCCATGATCGTGCGAGCGGCGGCACCGGGGTCTATCCCTACTC
Organism: Nitrospira sp.; assembly: GCA_019636945.1. Classification (GTDB taxonomy): domain Bacteria; phylum Nitrospirota; class Nitrospiria; order Nitrospirales; family Nitrospiraceae; genus Nitrospira_D. The sequence goes on from JAHBWO010000020.1 coordinate 31,317, forward strand.
GTATGGCTATCGGGACCCGATCGGAAAATTTCGGACGATCATGGCCTATCCCTGCCCGACGGTATCCTGCCCGCGGGTGAAGTATTTTTCAAACCCGAAGATCTTGATCAACGGCCGGCCGGCCGGAATCGATCACAGAGTCAACCCATCGAACTCCGCGGATAATGCCCGCTCCATGAACGAAGTGCGAAATGTCATTGCCGCCTGGCGCACAGGCACCACGACTTCTACTGCCGCCGCGCCGAGTGGATCGAGGGACGCTCGTCTTGATTCTCGAGACGGCCTTGAGGACGATACAGACGATGACTCGGATGATGACGCCGATGAGAATTCTTCAAACAAACTCCGACAGAATGTTCCGGGGAAATCGCGTGGAAAGTCTCCTTCGCCGACTCCTTAACTGGTAGGATGCAGGGAGGACCGAGCTTCGGTCCTCCCTGTCCTGGATCGCATAGCATCACCGGATGACACCAAGGTGAAAAACCCGATGTTTGACTCGAACAAGCAATCAGCAGGTCAACGATTCACACCTCTTCTCCCTGCTCTGCTGTTGGGCAGTGTACTCAGCCAAATGGCGTGGGCCGGCGAGCCGCCTGGCCCACGGAGCCTATGGCACACTCCTCCAAATCCTCCCCCCGTCACGTCGACTCCAACTCCTCGAAAACCCTGGATGCTTCGCGATCGAGAAATTGAACTCGACCTTCCACTCCTTCACATTTTAAAAGATGCAGGAGCCAGACCCCTCCCCCGAATGACCATTGACCTCTTCGACAATATCACCCCTGAACTTGACGTCTCCTCCACGGTCTCCCGAATCAACGACACTGCTGTCATCCGTGGGACCTTCAAGCCGCCCGTCCAAGGCGACTTCACCTTTGTGATCACCGGCAATATCCTGGTCGGAACCATCCAGATCGGCCCTCGCATTTATAAGACCGACCATGTCGGTAATGGTCGCCTACGGTTGGTTGAGCTTGACCCCGATAAAATGCCGCGGGATTGATGGTCATCGTTCCTTTGTAACAAAGAATCTCAACTGTGGTCCCGAACAGTACCTCGCTGGCGCAGTCAGCCTATTCCCACATGAAAAGTGTTCGAACGGGTCGCATGACGTGATGACTATCCCGAGAGAGTAGCTATTCGCCACCGATCCGGCTACAATGCGCTCTCTTGCACTGGAACGTATGACCACGGCGACTCCTCAAACGAAACCGGCACCGGAAACACTTCTTCAACGGACGTTGAATGCCGCGCTGAATGAGATCGGCACGGATTCAGTGCTGGCGGCAATCTTCCACCAAGAAAACGGGCCTCTCGTCGAGCATGCCTCACGTGGGTTTACACCTCGAGATGTTCAAGCGATTCTGCGCACCCTTTCGACACAAAATGCCGCAGCCCTGACCCCGAACACAGCCGATCCCGACAGTGGACGTACCGTTCGTTTGCGGTTGATTACTCCTGGCGCCAAATCCTTGCTCGTCGTTGCATTACGCCATCTCAATCGTACATACGGCTGTCTGGTGATCGGCAGAAAAGAAGGCGCTGCCTTTTCAAAAAAGGATCGATCGCAACTGGACCAGATGTGCGAGGGAATGACCAAGGCATTGGATCGCGAAGGCTTGTTCAACACCGCTGCGGTACTCAGCCGTCCCTACGTGACACAGGAAGCAGCTCCTCCACAACCGGCTGGGGGCGACTTGTTTCCACCCATGATCAAGCACTTCTCGCCGGAACTGCAGGCGCGGGTTGAGGCGGTTCTCACGGAAGCCAACCAGTCTGTGCCCTACGACCGGGCCTGGGCCTGTTACTACGATCCACTAGCGGGAAATGTGGAGGTATTGGGGGTCGTTGGTGATGTCAAGGCTGATCAACGCGACGCGAAGAAGGATCTGAAACCCGGCCAACGTCTGACACTGGACAGTTCTGCAGCCGGATGGGCGGTGCGCCACCGCAAACCACGCGTGGATCATGACCTGGCCTCCACTCAGGGTCGCTTTCTCGATCACAAACAGCTCTTTAAGGACCGATTTCAGTCATCCCTTGTCATCCCGTTTTTCGTCAAAGGGCAAGTCGGCGGCACACTGACGCTGGGAGCAAAGGACCCGGAGCGCTATCAAACAACTGATGCTCGCACGCTTGAACCCGTTATCGTGAAACTTGCCGATCTCTTACAAGCGCCGACGCCTCAAGCTCCTGCCCCGGCTCCACCCACTGAGCTTGGATCACCAAACCCTCAGGCCGTTTCCTCCATACCGTCCGAACCGAGTATCAGAAAGCAAGAACGCCAATCGGCCATCGGGGAATTCAGCGCATTCTTGGCAACGGAGATCCGCGAACCCTTGGCCTCCATTCGATCGCAATTGGAAGAAGTGACCGGCGAGGGGATTCTTGATTTCGATCCTCAGACACGGGTGGAAAACGCCATGCGCGACTTGATTCGGATCGAGGCGATCCTCAATGAAATCCTCGATTTCGCCAAGCCGCTTGAGCTAAATCGGCATCTCTGCCGAATTCCGGAAGTGCTCGAGAGCGCGTTGGTAGTGGTCGGAACCGATCTTGAAGCGACCCGCATTCAAGTCACGAAGGATTATGCCAATGTCATTGCCCCGGTTCGTGGTGATGAAGCGAAGCTCCAGCAGGCTTTCTTGAGCATTTTCCGGAACGCCTGTGAGGCCATGTCGCCCGGTGGTCATCTCACCATCGCCGTCACACAACATCGAGCCGGTCGTGGGTTCGAGGTGCAAATTCTGATCAAGAACAACGGAGTGCCAATCCCCGCTGAAATCGTGGATAAAGTCTTCGAGCCGTTTTTTACAACGAAACGGTCTGGCATCGGGTTAGGCCTACCCAGCGTCAAGAAAATCATCGAGGAACACCACGGGACGATCGCGATCGGAAGTGCGACCGGTGAAGGCACGACTGTGACCATCCGCCTCCCTGGTGTCAGTCGAGGGCCAGCGTTCCGCCACCGTGGACGAGGTCGACGACCTCCCCGCCGTCCTCCAGGTTGACCCGGGTCCATTCACCTCGACTCACCCTCGGAGGGCTCCGGGAGACTTTGCCTGTTTGACAGAAATGACTACCGATCGCTATGATTCGATCGGTGCCTTTGTGTAACAAAGATACTCCGTCGTGTTGTGATCCTCATTCACTCTTCTATCTCAAAGGGAGAACGGGTATGAAACTTTTCACTGCTGTAGTCGCCACAGCCTCCACAGTCCTGTTTGGTCTTTCCATGGCTTCAGCCAACCCAGCACTGCTTCCCAAGCATGAAGGTTATCCGATGAAGAACTCCGGCAGCCCCGTCACGGGCCAACCAACCGCGAACGATCCCGGACAATCGGACGCGCATGGGACCTCTTCATTGTTGAAGTCCGCGGACTCAGTAAAGAGTGCGGAGCAGAAGCTGACCAAAACCGACAATGCGCGGATCACCGAGGGACAGGGAGCCGGTCGACTTCCACATGTGGAGGGGCCGCAGATCACGATTGCTCCACCGGTAACCTCCGCAACCAAGATCACCGGCGATCGCAAAATCGACTAACCAGTTATTTGAAAAACAGAATACTGAGGGGAAGTTCTTTAGAAGGACTTTCCCTCTTTTTTATGTTTCCTGCGTGAACCGCTCGTAGGACCATCTCCCTCAATTAATCGGAACCGCCACGGCTTCCTCGCCCACAGTCCTGCGTACTCCACCCCAATGCGCGGGAAGGTGCCGATCTGGTTTCTAGGAACTCGCTGACCTCGATCTTCAAACCAGATGGATCGTCCCGCCGTCAAGTCAACCTGATGCAATGACCGATCGATGCCTAGCTCGCGGCAGAGCTTTCCAGGGCCATCGATCAACTCGCCATCCACTTCAATGGCTCGGATCAATACAGCAGCAGGAAACTCCGCCTGTTCGGTCACGACATTCAGCATGTAGTACATGCCGTAAATCAAATAGACATACGACATCCCCGGAGGGCCAAAGAGGACTTCTGTCCTTGCCGTCCGACCCTTTGAAGCATGGCACGCCTTGTCTTCCGTCCCGACGTAGGCCTCAACTTCAATGATTCTTCCGGCAATGGCTCTTGTCCCATTCTCACGAACCAGGTACTTGCCGACCAGTGAACAGGCGACGGTCAACGTGGGGCGATTGAAAAAGGCTCGAGCAAGCGTCTTCGGCATGGCAATACTGGTGAATGGTAAAGGACGAATACCAATGGTTGATGGTAAATGGGCAAGCCGAAACTTTCAATTCCTCATCGCTCATTCACCATGGCACATTCGCCGTTCAGAAGTACCACGCCAGGCCCCCCATCACTGTCCGGGGATTGCCCGGCACAAAGTGAATGTCCGTCACCCCTGTCGGCTCGGTCCTGAGGCGCGACTCAAACGCGAAGATGGCCTGTTCCCACTGCGTATTGAAGAGGTTTTGCACGAAGAGAAACGCCTCGAGCCGCCCATGCGGTAATTTCACGGGAATCCGATAGCGTTCAGAGAGGTCAAACGTGATCCATGAAGGCGACTTGATGCTTCGGTCTTCCACGAGCGGACGAACTCCGAGGTAGGTGGCTTGCAGTTGGGAGGTCAACCCTTCCGGCCATTGTAGAATCGCTGCCCCATACGCGGTATATTCCGGCGCCAACGGAATTGCATCCCCATTGCGAAACTCCGCATGCGTCCAGGTAAAGCTTCCGTTGACATAGAGCGGCCCCCACACCTTGCCTCTGGCGGCAACTTCGACTCCCTGACGCCTGGTGGCACCACGTATCTCCGTTGTTCCTTCGTCGCCGATCAGAACAAGTTCCGACTTGAGGTCCAACCGCCATGCCGTGGCGATCAGTTCGAGACCTTCCGGCCCCCAGGGCTTCGAACGGATCCCCACCTCATAGTTTTGTGATCGGGCAAGCGGGGAAGCTCCCAACGACACAGCTGATCGAGCATCATTGCTGTGAACCCCCTCGCCGTAGTTGACGAAGAACTCCGTCCCGGCCCAGGGACCAAGAATCATGCTCATTTTGGGAAGAACAATCCCGGAACCTTTTCGCCCGTCAGGTTGTTCTGCACAGGTGGCACAACGGTTGCTCACGTCAAAGGTGAAAAACTCTCCCCTCACTCCTCCCGAAAACCTCAGCCATGAGAACGGCTGGATTTCCCCCTTAACAAATGGGGAATAGGACACGCTATGGGCATCGCTGTCGATCGTGGTGCCGGTCGGACTCCGCAGTGTCTGGGTTCCCAATTTTGTATGCACGTCGTCCACTCTCGTTTGAAACCCTACAGTCCCGATCGCCGGCATACCAAATACTTGGACTCGTTGCTTATATCCTATGTCACCACCATAGATAGCCCGGCGATCGTATTGAGCAAATCCATCTCCTCGCGCGGGATCATTCAGAAAAAAGGTGAAATCGGTGAATAGGTCCAGCCGATAATATTGGCCGTAGGCGTTCGCAAAAAACTGCCCTCCGGTCGTCGTGTCGTAATGATAGTTGAGTTGCCCGGTGGTCCTGAGAGTATTTCCCCCTTCATAGGGATTAATGGAACCGAAGCGATCCACCAATCCGGTGCTCACGGCACGGAAGGGTATCTCACCCGAGCCGTCCCATCTTGATTGAAGAAAGGTGGCTTGCAGACTCAGTTCATCCCGCCCAGTCAGGTTCGTGGTCGCCTTCCCGAACAGGTTAGCCCGATGGTAGTTGTTGTCATTGAGATACGGACCATTGGTGTAAAATCCCTCGGCGGCGAATAATGTGCGTACACGATCTTTCGTCGGCGAGAGCATCAGGAGGTATCGCTGGGTGCTATATTCCCCGCCTGCTCCCTGAAGGAGTCCTTCTTTCACCATATCACGCGTTCGAAAATTGACCGCTCCTACCGTCACGAAATCTCCGTACTCCGGCAGATACGCCCCTTTGTGGACATCAACCCCTTCGATGGTTTCCGGAATAATGAAGTTCAGATCCGTGTAACCTTGCCCATGTGCATGCGTACGGAGATTGATCGGCATGCCATCAAGGAAGAAGCCAACGTCTGTCCCATGATCCGCGTCGAAACCTCGGAGGAAGTACTGGTCAGCCTTTCCCCCTCCACCCGAATGTTCCACGGCCACAAACCCAGGGATCAGGCGCAGGACTTGCGCCGGTCGACCCTGAGGTTGGAGCACGATTTCCTTCTCCGGGATGAACTGCTGAGAGGAGGCCGCCACAGGCCGTTCACCGACAACGGCTATTTCAGGGACTTCCAATTCCGGTTCATCGGGATCATGAGCCAAGACCACGCTGCTCCAACAGAGCGCCACGACAAGCCAGACCCACCAGGTCACAATCCCTGATCGTTTATCTCTACGCCATCTCATGAGACGAGCTTCTAGCGAAGGGCTTTTCCCGTAGTCGTCATGGTCAACTTCCCGTGCTTGACACCCTTCACGCTCACGAGCGCGTCGGCCACTTTTCGAATCTCCGCCCCTTTGCCTTTGACGACCAAGACCTCAAGGCAATGGTCATGATCAAGATGCACATGCATCCCTGAGAGGATGTGCCCATGGTAGTCGTGCTGAATGTCCGTCAACTTATTCGTCAGATCACGCACGTGATGGTCATAGACAAACGTAATCGTCCCCACGGTTTCCTTGTTCTCATCCCACTCCTGGCCCACGAGGTTGTTGCGAATCAGGTCGCGCAATGCTTCGGAACGATTAGTGTATTTACGTCGTTCGATATGCCGATCGAATGCATTTAATAGATCATGATCCAGTGAGACACCGAACCGCACCAATTTCCTCACGACCTACCTCCTTCATATTGGTAGCACGATTTTTAATTTCATAGCACTGACGCAACGTAGAATCAACCTGCGTGTCTCACTACTAAATACAGTACGTAAACTTATTGTGATTGGATTTCTGACTCAGCGAGGATCCTCCCCTCGGCCACGAACTATTTCAACAGCTCGTTCTGAGGAGAGGAAATGACAAGTAACAAACACCCGTCGTCGGTCGAGGTATCGTGGTGGACTGTCCCGGCTTCGGCTCGGTGATAATCACCGACCGCCATCTCACGACCGGCGATGGAACACCCGCCTTCAAGGACATAGAGCTCCTCCACTGCAGCATGCCGATGCGGGGCATAGCTGGTGCCGGGAAGAAAACGAAGGAGTGTCGTGGTCCTGCGGGAAACCCGGTCGAACGCGAGTAATTTGGCCGTCACCCCGTGGGCAATTTCTCGCCAAGTTCCCTCCGATGCCTTCACGAACGTGAGCCCATCTGAAGACGGGCGAGGAATTATGGAACGAATCACGAGCGTCCGCAGAAAGTTTGAAACAGCGGTCCAGCCAGAAGACCACCAAGTGGGCAAGGGGGCTGCATCTTGTGGAACACCAATCCGCCCTTCACTGACCCGTTCGTCGCCCTTCCGGTCCGCGATATCGCCCAAAACCGGTAACGAGTCTTTGACCGCAAGCCGGACAGCCGAATGGGCTTGGATTCGAGAAAGGAGTCGTTCTCGAACAGCATCCCGAGGCCTGACCGGAATTGACCCTAGCGCCACGGTGTTGGCGGCCAGCTCGAATTGTTCGACTTCTCGGTCGACTTCATTCGCAACCTGCTGAACCAGTCGCGCACGAAGGGAAGATGGGGGTGTCACAGGAGCCACAACCGTACCAAGGACATAAACGGTTGCTTCATAGGCTGCTGCCGTTTGCCGCAGGAGATCCGATCCTTCTTGGAGCCTCGCCTCAAACACCCGACGCTCCTCTGGATCTAAGACTCCAAGGGCATACAGCATGGCCAGTTCATCGAGGTCTTCCGGCACGGTCGTCTCCGTCATGGCTGTAAACCCGCTTCATACGGTGCCAAAGCCTCCCTCAGTTTGATGAGGCCCAATCTCATCCGTGTTTTCACGGTACCGAGAGGCACCTGTAACTTCTCGGCGATCTCGCTCTGGCTCAGCCCATAAAAATAAGCCAGGGCAATAGCTTGCCGCTGCTCAGCCGTCAACCCAGCCAGAGCCTCCTGGACATATCGGCGGCGTTCCTGGCCCTCCACGTTCTGTTCCGGCGTCTCGTCATCACTGGCGAACAACTCGACGGCCTCCAACGATTCGAGTCGCCCAGATTCGGTAGCCCTGGCACGCAACCGATCGATTGCTCTTGTTCGGGCCACCGTCATCAGCCAGGCTCCTGGCGCCCCTCTTGTTGCATCATACGTATGAGCCTGTCGCCACACCTGCGTGTAGACATCCAAGGTGACTTCCTCCGCAGCCTCTCGGTTGTTGAGGATTTTTGAGATAAAGCCAAATACCTGTGGACTCGTACGATCATAGAAGGTAGCGAGCGCAGCCTGATCGCCCTGGGCGGTGAGCGCTATAAGTTGAGCCCACTCGTGGTCTTGATCTAGCTTGGTCGGTTCTATGGTCATGGTCGACATACAGTCTTCCCCATGAAGCTATACGAGACGACAGGGAAGATTGGATTGCCTATTGGATCTATGGTGTGACGATAGGCGGACTATAGCACCGCCCCCATACCCCGACAAGCCGACCGGCTCGGGCGCATAGATCCAATCTCACAATCCTCTCGTAGTGAAGAACAGACCGCCGGCAGGTGCTGAAGACAAACATAGATGATAGTCGCAGTTCACCATGTAGAGAGGGAGCAGAGACATGACACGACCCATGTTGTGGCCACTCGGAGTCGTCTGTGCCGTCGGACTGTTGTCCGGCTGCAGTGGGAACGACAACGTGCCGGTCATCACACCCAGTGGACCCACTGCCGCCGTAGAAGAGCAGCGCATCGTTCCATCCGATGCCTTGACCGCTGAAGAGGCATCGTTGATCACCCAGGCCGACTCTGAACCGGCTCCGGCTTTACTGCCGGACCTGTAATACACAACCAAGAAGCAGATGTCTTTCCAGAAGGAGGATTCCATGTTTGCTCGATTTCGACCACTCGTTGCACTTGTACTCGCCGTACTCATGGCCTCGCCTGTCCTAGCAGCCAGCCATCGCGAAGCTCCTTTGATCTCAAACGATCCAGCCGCCGATATCACGGACTTCTATTTTTTTAGAAGCTGGCAGAACCCCGACAATGCTGTGCTCGTCATGAACGTCATTCCAAGCCAGGAACCAGGGTCCGGACCCAATTACTTCAACTTCGCCGATGATGTGCTGTATGAAATCCACATCGACAACAATAAGAACAACATCGCCGCAAACATTGTCTACCAGATCAGATTTAAAACGGAAATCCGCCAACCAGGCAATGTCTTTCCATTATCGTACGTGGCATTGCCACCGATTACCGCCCTTGCCGGAAACGGGTCTGAAGGACTTCTATTACGCCAGAGCTATACCGTCACAGAGGTCCGCTATGGGCAGCGGCCTCGAGACCTCGGGACTGGTGTGATGTATGCCGTCCCGTCAAACGTCGGTCCCCGCACGATGCCAAACTATGAAAACCTCGCTGAGAAGGGCATCTACTCTCTGAAAAACGGGGGCAGGATCTTCGCCGGGCAACGTGATGAAACGTTCTACATCGATCTTGGAGGCACGTTCGACACATTGAACCTCCACATCTCGCCGATTCTGTCCAATGCCGACGATGCAAATGATGCAACCATTGTTGGAGCACCTGGCCTCGGCACCGCCGATACGTTCAGTGGTTTCAACGTCAACACCATCGCGCTGGAGATTCCCATCAGCGAATTGATCGGGCCAAACGGGAACAAGGTGCTCGGTGCCTATGCAACCACGAGCCGCCCCAAGGTGACGGTGATCAAGAAGAATGGAGATCGCGACAGCAGTACCAGGTTTGTGCAGGTGGCGCGTATGGGTAATCCCCTCGTCAACGAGTTGATCATTGCGACGAATATGAAGGACAAGTGGAATGCCACGGATGCGGAGGACGAAAATGAGTTTGTCCCGTTCTACTGCAACTCGGCGCTGGCCACGGCACTCAATGCGGTGTTCAGCACGAGCTTCCCGACGACCAATCGCGAAGATCTCGTGAATGCCCTGCTTCGTTATGCTCCGGGACCGGCGGTCTGCGGATCGGGCAAGACGAACGAGGCATTGGCCGACCTCCTGCGGGTTGATTTGGATGTGCCACCAACCCCAGCGGGTGGACAGCGACGATTGGGCCCACTCGCGCATGACACCAGCGGTAATGCGACACCGGATCGGGCAGGCTGGCCGAACGGGCGCAGACCAAACGACGACGTCACCGATGTGGCACTCCGCGTCGTGGCCGGCATCCTGACAAACCCGACCGTCCCGAACTTGGGAGACGGCGTGAATTTCAACGTCGGCGCAGTCGGCAGCAACAAGACAGCCAATGGGATCGCGATGGAATTTCCTTTTCTTCCGACCCCATTCGACGGGCGGGATCGTCGGCATATCGATCCCAAAGAAGCCTTCTAGCCATGACGGAGGGGTGCCGCGTTAAGACGCGGCACCCCGCATCGCAGACGGATGTTCACCCCATGAAACCAGGACAGACCACGGTAGCAACACCGTCTCACCTTGCGCAGGGATGGCTCACCTCGCTGGCCCTTCATGGATTCTTGCTGTGTGCGGTGATTGTATTCGCTCGTGAATCTCCGATCACCCTTTCGACGGAACGGTTTCAATGGGATGTCACACTCGTCCAATCCACACACATACCCAAGTCGTCTACTCCACCCACAAACGTTGCAATGCAGCCTAGCGAACAAATGCCGGCTCCGCAGTCAGCTGCAATACATCGATCACCTCGAGCTGCCACTCCTTACAGCAAGGCAGTGGGAACCGTTCAGCCCATGGTTGATCCCAAGAGCCTCAGTGAACCGGAACCCAGTGCGTCAATGCACCAGGTCTCGCCTCAATCGGAATCGACTCACGCAGATTCAGCTCCCACAGTGCCGCCAACGACTGATGAACCTATGGCCGCTCAGGCTGCCCCTCAGCCTGAAGAGTCACTGCGGACTGACGCAACCACCCCGAGCTCCAGTACGATGCCTGACCCCATTCCATCCTCAGTCGATCCCTCTCCGTCGCAAAGTGCAGCGGTAACACCGGTTGAGGCTGTTTCATCGCCGCGGCCTGACTACGGCTGGCTTCAACAGGCAATCTTCAGACGATTGGAGGAACTCAAGCGGTCTTCCAATCCATTCCTC
>JAHBWO010000200.1 GCA_019636945.1 Nitrospira sp.
TCTGTGCGCGCAGCCTGTTTGGTCCTAAACCTTAGCTCTCCGGCTATTCCGCACATCTTTCTACACCAGGCTCCTTAAGATCCTCGTGACCATAGTCCTATATAGTCTAGTCAGCAAATCTCTCCGTCAAGGAGATATGTTAAATTGTGCTTTCTTACCGAGACCGGCCCATGATGTGTGGACTGACTCCGTTTGCCTGAAGTGTCCTTGCCCATACATAGCAGTACTTGGCAAATGACGTCTACGTGGCGGCGAATCGTTGCAGGCCTAGCCTGTCGATACATATAGTCGGAGTGCGCCCGTCAAAGGCCCGACCCAATCCCGTATTGAATGATGCAGGGGTTTGCGACATCCAGCAATAATTGGCTATACGCCCCAGCGTGGTATTATCACCAAACATTGTTGAGCGGGTGCCCCTTATCGACATCCGTCAAGGTGCCTACCATCAAAGTTCGGTACACTTCGATTAGCGCGCGAAAACCTCACTGCTCCAGGTAGCATTGAGCTAAAACGTTCTTCTCATAATGGTCGATGGCCCAGGAAAGCATATAGGGCATTGTGCAAAAATGCCCTCAGTGGTCAGTCGTCAGTCTCGCATCAGGCAGCTTGACAATTGCTTTTTGGCAGGCCTGCTATAGAACTTTTTACGCTAAGGTTGTCCAGCCCATCTATTTTCTGCTTGTGAGCCACCCATCGACTTCTGAGTATCGCCACCCCTCACCATATGGCCCTTTCAGATCGTTTAGAAAATCAATGTCACATTTCTTGTGCCACTTTTTTCGTAAAGGCCGCCCCTCTCGAAGCAGTTCTGGGACAGTGACGAAGCTGAAACGCCCGCTCAGTTCTCCAAGTAGCAAGTCGACCGCGCGCAACATCGGTGCTCTGTCGGCATATCGATCCTCTCCGTACCGGAAAAGCGAATCGTGCAAGAGAATGATGCTACCGTTCCGAATCCGGCTCATGATTCTACTCTTCATCCACTCTTCATCATGGTCGAGCCAATCTACGGCAGCCACACTATACATGATGACCTGATATCCAAGCCATAACGCATCGAGACGCGACCACAGGTTCTGATCTCCATAGGGGGGACGCAGTAGTTGTTGCCCGTACGGAGCGATTGCCTTTGCGCATGCCCGAATCTGGGCCCGCCGCTCCTGGCTCGTGATGCGTGGGAACGACGGATGATCCCAGGAGTGATTGCCGATCGCATGTCCGCCGCCGGCCACTTTTTCAACAATGTCGGGATGGCGCGCTGCGGCTTGGCCCACCATGAAAAATGTCGCTTTGGCATTGTGTCTTTGCAGAACATCAAGAAGGTGTGGCGTGCAAATCGGATCGGGACCATCGTCGAACGTGAGAGCCACCATCGGTCGCGACGTGGACACACTCGTAATCGTTCCGCCTTGAGAGGAAAGAGCGGACTTCAATTTTCTATACACTTTCTTGATCAAGTCGAGCATTTGCCGTTGATGTCCGACATGATGAGTTCAAAGAAATCGATATGCTTCGCATAGTGACGTTTATTCTTCAACATCTTTCGATAACACCACCAATTATACGTGTCATACACCAGCGGAGTCACATCGATGCATTTCGGCGCAATCTGTTTCACTGCACAAAGAGCGGCGGTATGCCTGCCATCCGCAACAAAATGTTGCCCGCTGACGATGACTACCTTCACCGGTTTATATGCTCCGGTTTGGATCAAATCATTTTTCTTCTCGAACGTATTTTGAAGAAACCGGACATACCGCTCATCCACTCGAATAGGAGCACGGTTGTCCAATGTACCTCTTACCAATCTCTGTATATACGCCGAACGCATGACATCTTCCCCATTTTGAAGCATCTGCATCAGCTCAAAATGCGGGGAGTCCAGGATCTTCGTGTTCAGTGAAGTATAGGAGTCTTTCAGTCTATCCATGCACATGAATAGGTTTTCCACGGAAATACACCGAACCTCTCCAAAAGGAACATGACCAAGCATGTTGTAATGCGAAATATTGTGAAAGCACTTAATGCCCGTCTTGGACTCATACAGGATCGAAATATCCAGCGACTTGCAGATGCGATCCAGAATTTTTTGTATCATCGATACACTTATCAAATTGCAAGCACTCTGTACTTGATACTTCCCTTTAGGTGTCCCATCCGCCTACCAAGCTTCCGAGCCCAAGGGACAAGCTCTCCTTTGCTCCGAATTTTCGGAGCACTCCTAATGAAGCCGACGATGAGGTCCTTCCAGGCATCGATCCCTTGTTTCCAGGTACGCCTTGGCATACCTAACGGAAGATATTTTTTATACAGAAGAACACGATATTGTCCCCAGCCGTAAGACTGGCGAAAACTTCCTTTCAAGGTATCCCTCAAGCGAACATGCATTACGGCATCCGGCACAAAATGAAGCGTTGTCCCTCTGAGCTGCACCCTCCAACAATAATCCGTATCTTCAAGCAACCTGCACGATTCATCAAAGCCGCCGACTTCCTCATGGATGCGACGTTTCACTCCAATGGTCCCCCCCCCAGCATGCGGAAGATAGGCCAGTTCACCGCGTGGTGCCTGAAGTCCTACTGCTTGAGAGTGGTTCCGCGTCTTAGCCACCCACGGGGGGCTGAGCTTATGCACATCAATGCGGCATGCAACAAAATCCCATTGGGACAATGCCTTTCCCATTGCAGCAAGCCAACCTGGTCCTACTTCATCGTCCGCATCACAAAAAACGATGGATTCAGCCCGCGTGTTCTTTGCACCTATATTCCTCGCATACGCTTGTCCACGCTTTGTGGATGCATCAACGATGCGGAGATTAGGCAGACGGCTTTCATATTGTTTTACGATGTCCATTGAGCCGTCCTTCGATCCATTGTCCGAAACAATCACCTCCCAAGGCTCAGCCCACTGTTGTTTGGCGAGCGCTTCGAGTTGGGTCCCAATGGTATCCGCAGCGTTGAAACAGGGAATGATGATGCTCAGCTTCATGACCTTTCCTTCACCTTAGTAACTCAAGCTAGATTATACACATTACACCGCGCTGTCGGCGAATCTTTCGACTCCTTTTAAGAAAAAGTGCCCGCCCTAGCTTTCCATGACCTAGATAGAGAAGCTGCTGCTATCGTACGGATCGCGGACCCGTGAATCAATCTGATGCAATATATCCGAGGGAGTTCTAACCACAGTGGAGCCAGCGTTTTGACGAAGCACGTTCTTGAATATCGAGAAGCGGCTCTGTCGCTCAATCAATGACACAAAGACATGTCATCTCCTCATATGCTTCAGCGACACAGACCGACGTAAGGGCAAGGCAAAAAGCATTATTCCGATTCTAAATGATCATCATAGCCAATCTGCTCGAGCCCGTATGTATCCCAACAACTTTCCAAGCCCTAATCTTGAGCTGTGATTCACGTCATCAAATATACAATCCGTCTGGATATTTATACGTATATCTTACGATAACGTAGTGACCCGCACAAGCGCCCCCAGCAAATGGCCGCCTTGCGCACAAACTGCGCCCTCTGCCTTTCATCTTCCCGCAGTAAATAGGGAATAGTACTTATTAATCCCCAATAGTTACACACAGCCTTCTTGACAGAAGGACGGGGCATCCCGGAAGAGGCAAACTGTTTGTAGAGATAGACATGCGCCTCGCCATAACGCACATATTGTTTCCACATGCCTTGTCGCGTCTCCCGACAGCGCACATGAATGGTCGCAGCCGTTACCGGATGGAGCGGATAGCCGTGCAGTTGCAGCCGCCAGGAGAGCTCAACATCTTCCCCAATGGGAGCCTCTTCATTGAACCCCCCGACGCGCTCGAAGGCTTCGCGTGAAATCCCCAGAAGCGCCCCGCCGGAAAATGGCAAAAAACTCAGATTTCGTCGGGTTGCCCAATTGCAGGACTCACCACGCCACGCTTTGCTCTCGTTAAGGAGCTCGAGGTCCATGGTACCGGCGACAAAATCATGTTGCTCCAGAGCGTCAGCCATTGCCGCCAGCCACCCCGGCGCGACCACATCATCGGCATCGCAAAACAGAAAGGCATCCCCTTTCGCGGCTCGTGCCCCGACATTGCGGGCATACGCCGCGGTCTGCTTGTCCGTAGCCTGTACGAAACGGAGTTGTGGCATCTGTTGCTGATACTGGCGGATCACGGTCGCGGAGTCGTCCGTCGACTGATTGTCGACCGCCACAATCTCCCAGTTGCCGTCAAATTCCTGCCCCTTCAGCGCCTTGAGTTGTTGACCCAAGGTAGCCGCAGCGTTGTACACCGGGATAATGACACTGACCAACTGATACCGTCGTGGACATGCAAGTGTCATGTCCACCTCCTTCACACTTTCGGTCCTAAACATATTACTACCCTCAGTTTCAGATTGCCTCGATTTTCTGATTACCTCAACCTGGTTGCCATCCCACATAAGTAGGTATAAAACAAACAAAAAAGGCCTTATGTGACGCACAGCTTCTCACTCAACCTGGAGAAGCCCCATCATGACACTCCTGATCAAAGACCAAAAATAGCTTAGGAATGGATATTATAACAGAGAATGAATCGCTCATTCATCCACATGGGTTCGCTCGGCATCACGCTATAGGACAACCCTTCGAGCATCTCTTCTATCACGTTGTCCTCGCAGACTCTGCTGGTCCGAGGAAGCCGCGACTTCGAGAGTCAGGCCCATTATGCGCGGTTTCTTCGAGCGCTCCTCGCCACTCGGAATCGCGGCGAAGCTCCAAGAAAACCTTGATCGGCTGGGGGTACCGCGCACCCGCCTCGAGGATTTCCGTGCGCTTCGGGTGGTGGTCAATCGTTTCTCGATGATCCGGGTCGGCCCTAAGGTGTACTCCGTCTCCTCCTGGCTCATTAGGCGAGACAGTGGAGGTACGAGTCTATTCCAAACGACTCAAGGTACGGTATGCCGACGAAGCGATGACGACCATCGACCGACTGCGGGGTCGCGGGTAAGCCGCTATTGACTATCGGCATCTAATCGAATCCTTGTAGCGCAAGTCCGGCGCGTTTGCCCAGTATCGCTATCAGACCAGCCTGAGAGGGGGCTCCAGGAATTCAGACAGTGTGATAAGTGGTAGCCTGGCTTTATGCAAGCCACCAGGTGGTGCACTAAAGGAGCAAGGCAATGAACCGAACGAGACGGAATCATGGAACGACCTTCAGGGCGCAGGTGGCCTTGGCTGCTGTCAAAGGCGACAAGACGCTCGCCGAATTGGCCGAGCAATTCAGCATCCACCCTACTCAAATTACCGAATGGACGCAGCAACTGCTGGCGCGAGCTGCGGACGTGTTTGGTGGGACGAAGACGGTGTCAGAGACGCCGGATCTCAAGACGCCGCACGCAAAGATCGGGCAATGGCCCTGGAGAATGATTTTTTAGAAGGCGCGTTTATCAAGGCCGGCTTGCTGAGCGCAAAGCGATGATTGATCCCACGCATACCTTGCCCGTCGTCCGGCAGTGTCAGCTCCTCGGACCGTCTCGGTCAACGGCCTACTACCAACCGAACCAGTTTCCGACACGGCGCTAGCCCTGCTGGGTTGGATTGACGAACTCCATCTGCCGTATCCGTTTGCGGGCGCCCGAATGCTCCGTGATCTCATGCGGCAAGCGGGCCAGCCCATCGGGTGGCGGCATGTGGCCAGCCTCATGTGGCGCATTGGGATGACAGCTCTGTATCGCAAGCCCTGCACCACGCAACGGCATCCTGATCACCGGATCGATCCCTATCTCCGGCGCGACGTGGCAATCACACGCCCCAATCAGGTCTGGGCTGCCGATATCACGTACATTCCGATGCGCCGGGGCTTCGTATATCTGTTTGCCATCCTGGACTGGGCCAGTCGCCGGGTGTTGGCCTGGCGGCTCTCCAATACGCTGACCACGGGCTTCTGTCTTGAGGCAGTACGGGAGGCGATCACGCAGTATGGTCACCCGGGGCGTGTAAGATTAACTGTGTAACTGGTTATCATGCCTCTGCGAGAGAGGCGGGAGGATTT
>JAHBWO010000201.1 GCA_019636945.1 Nitrospira sp.
CAGTACGAACAAGCAGAGACGGCATTTGCTGCGGCGATTCGCGAAGGTGCCGAGCGGAGGAAATGTCTGATGGGTATGGGCATGGCCGCCATGGGGAGAGCCTACACCCAAGGGGCCTGGGAGCGGTTTCTTGAGGTGCTGGTCGAATACCCCGATGATGGGGAGGCGATCCATTGGCTGCTCCGTGCCGGGACCGCGCAGAATCGGTGGCAGGAGTTGGGTGAGCACTTGCGCCTCTATACGGCCAGAAACCCAGAAGACCTTGCAGCACGCTTCGCCTTCACCAGCGTCTTGTTACGCGGCGAGCAGATCGAAGCCGCTCGCAGGGAATATGATGCCCTGTGCAAGGTCGACCCACATTATGACGGGATTGGTCAGCTTGGCCAGGCCATTGCCGGAAGGGAGGCGGCGCTTGCCATGGAAGCCGCCTCGTCCTAGTTCCATGACAAAACGTGTCCTTCTCATCCAGCTTGCGAGGCTCGGTGATCTTGTTCAGACGATTCCGGCCATGATGGCGCTGAAAGAGGCTCATGCAGATTGGATCCTGGATCTTCTTTGCCCGATCCACTTAGAGGATATCGGGCGGATACTTCCTGTGATTTCTACGGTAGTGAGGTGGGACGGAACCGCGTGGAATCGACGTGCGCGCCTGGCTGAGAAAGAATTCAGGCCTGAGTATGTCGTCGAAGCCGATACTGATATCCGTGCGATCACGCAAGAGCTCTATGATTGTGCCTGTGTGCTCAACCAACACCCGCGCGCCATTCTGGCCGGGGCACTTCTTGCGCAGGAGAGCATGGGAGCTATGACTGGTCGGCCGTTCGATCCGACCTTATCACCTTGGGGAGCCTATGTGAGAGCGGTAGCCAAGAACAGAAGTGGGAACCGCATTCATTTGGCGGATGCATTTTGTGGGATGTGTGGAGTTCCTCCACCCAAGCACATCATGCCGATACAGGTGAGCTCAGTTCAGCTACCGAATGATCTCGATCCGATCGGACAATCCTGTGGGCCTTGGATCGGAGTACTGGTAGGTGCAGGGGATCCGGAACGATTAGTTCCGGCCATGGCCTGGACACGTTTGATCGCAGGCTGTCTGGAGCAGCTCCAGGGAAGTCGTGTCCTGTTATTGGGAAGTCGACAAGAACAAGAACGAGCCAGCTGGATTCTGGCCTCACTTCCTTCTTCACTCGTAGGGCGAGTCTGGGATACGACCGGTCGACTTTCGCTGGCGGAATTGGCACAGGCACTGACCCGCTGCCAGGTCGTGATCGGAGCCGACACCGGCCCGCTTCACCTAGCAGCAGCGGTGGGGACCAAGGTGATCGGGTGGTACTTTGCGAGAGCGCGAGTTCATGAGACGGGACCTTACGGGCAGAGCCATTGGGTCTGGCAAGCAGAGGGCGTGAAACGTGAAACGTTAAACGTGAAGCTCGAACGAGAAGATCCGCGGCGGATCGAGTCGCTCGACACACTTCGCGTATCACCGGTTCAGTGGCCGATCGAGGGGACGATTGCCTTGTTGTCGAACGGATCAGCCGCTTCCGTCGACGGCTGGTCTCTGTGGACAAGTTATCGAGATCGATGGGGAGCGTACTATGTTCAGGCGGGACAGGAACCGGTTGCCCCGCTTCAACGAGAGCAAATCTGGAACGAGTTGCATCCGACTGCGGTGTGAGGGGGAGTTCCGTGGAGCACCTGAACCAGAACCTAGAAAACCTTCGTCAGACTGTCCCTGATCTAGTCGCCGCGCTGTGGAACTCCTCCGGTGGGGTTCTTTCGATTGTTCCCTCACGTGAGGGGTCCCCTTCGGCGAGGTTTCAAGATCAATGGGTCCACAGCGCCTATGACCCCAAGAAAGAAGCCAGGTCCTGGGCAGAACAGCAACTCAAGGAATGGAAACCTGGAGAGGTGGCGGTAGTTCTCGGGGTCGGTCTTCTGTATCACGTGGAGGCGCTTGCCTTTGCTTGCCCCGCCGATGCCCGAACGGCCATCGTGGTGCCGGATCTATCCGTCTTAAAAGATGCAATGGGGGCAAGGCCACTCGGATCATGGATCAACAGGATTCAGTGGGTGACGGGCACGCCGGAGGAAATGGCCACGCAA
This sequence comes from Nitrospira sp., assembly GCA_019636945.1. Taxonomy (GTDB): domain Bacteria; phylum Nitrospirota; class Nitrospiria; order Nitrospirales; family Nitrospiraceae; genus Nitrospira_D. The sequence continues at coordinate 2,107 of JAHBWO010000201.1, forward strand.
TTGACTGCGCTATCCTCTCCATTGCGGTTCTGTACCTATGGACCGGCCGCACGTCTGCACGGTGATGTTCATGAGCGACTGCAGACGAGTCTTCGCCGCATCATGGCTGCGAAAGCCGGAGGCCAACTGCATGTGGCGGTGGTCGGTCCGATCTACGGAGGGTCGCTGCCGATTGCTCGCTATGTCGTCTCGGCGTTGAATGAGTTGGGCCATCGAGTCAGCTGGCTTGATCACCACGTGCATCAGGGGAGCTACGAGGCCTTCGGATCCTATCGCGAAGAACGCCATCGCTTGATGCTTCAAAGCCGATTTGCCGACGTGCTCAGCCTGAGCACGATGGCGCATCTCGCGGAAGATCCGCCCGATCTGGTTCTGGCCATTGCTCAAGCACCGTTGAGCTTGGCGGTCTTACAACATCTGCGCAAGAAGAAGTTTCTGACGGCCATGTGGTTCGTGGAGAACTATCGGCATTTGACCTACTGGCAACAGTTGGCGGCAGGATACGATTACTGGTTTGTGATTCAGCAAGGGGATTGTTTCGACGCATTGAAACGGGCCGGAGCGGCTCATGTGCACTACCTTCCTATGGCGGCGGATCCCACGGTGCATCGCCCGATGACGCTTACAGCGGCTGAGCACCAGGAATATGGCGCCGACGTCTCCTTCGTCGGAGCCGGCTATGCCAACCGACGGATCCTCTTGCCGCAGTGGCTCTCTCACGAGTGGACGATGAAACTGTGGGGGAATGAATGGGACGGTGCTGCCGCGCTCTCCGGAGTGCTTCAACGAAACGGTGCCAGGCTCGATACCGACGCGTGCATGAAGGTGTTCAACTCCACAACCGTCAATTTGAATCTGCATTCGTGTTCCGGAACGGGCATGGATCCTCAGCCGGACTTCGTGAACCCCCGCACCTTTGAATTAGCTGCCTGTGGTGCGTTTCAGCTTGTGGATGATAGGACACTCCTTCCCGATTTGTTTACCTCGGAGGAGGTGGCGTCCTTTCGCCGTACAGAAGATGTCCCACAACTGATTCGGAGGTGGCTACCAGATACGGAGGGTCGCCGTGCCCATGCTGAGGCATCGCGTCGACGGGTGCTGCGTGACCATACCTATCGCCATCGTCTGCAAGAGCTACTTTCCACGGTGGGTCTTTCTCAACCCGATCGCATCGGCTCGATCTTGCGAGGAGACCGGCTCACCACAGGTCTGAAGGAACGGGCCGCGTCGGTGCCGGAGCTGCTTCCCTTACTCAATCGCTTTCCGACGGGACAACGAATCGAGTTGAAGGACCTTGCGGCTGACATTCGAGCACGAGCTGCTGGACGTCAACTGGCTCGAGAAGAGCTGTTGGTGCTCATGATCGACAGTTATCGAGCGGAAACAAAAGATCTGGTATGACGAAGAGTTTTAAGTTGCTGGTTTCTTGTTTCACGTTGAACCTGAAACCTGAAACAACGTTCCCTGCTGGAGTGCGAATGTGAAGCAAGTGCTAATTTTGAATATTACCCGGATGGGTGATCTTGTCCAGATGGGCGCCTTGTTGGATCGACTCCATGAAGAATGGCCTGGAGTTGGCGTAGATCTTGTCGTGGATCGACGGTTCGCACCGGTCGCCTCGTTGCTGAAGGGATTGCGCGAGGTCATCGCGTTGGATTTTCACGCCCTGATCGATGAGAGCCGTGCGCTCGTGAAGGATGTGGTCGCGCTGTATCAGGAGGTGGCGGCCTGGGCGAAGCCATTGGCGGAGCGTCGGTATGATCGAGTCATTAATCTGACGTTCAATAGGCCAAGCGCGCTTCTGGCTGGATTCGTTGGGGCTCCCGATATTCGTGGGGCCCAAAGTGCATGGGACGGTGGCATGGTCGTTGAGAATCCCTGGATGGGGTATTTCTGCGATTTTCACCAGTTTCGCCGGCTCAATCGATTCAATCTCGTCGATATCTATGCACTCGGCGGCAGTCGCCAAGGGGCATTTTCTCCACTTCGATTGTCTCTTACTCAAGAAGACCACAGGTGGGCGAAGGAAGCCCTCACCGGGGTAACTGAGTGGATTGCCGTACAGGCCGGGGCAAGCGACAGTATGAAGGCCTGGCGTCCGCAGCTCTTTGGCCTCGCTCTCGCAAATGTGAGCAAGCGATGGCAAGGCGGAATACTCCTTATTGGAAGTCGCGAAGAGGAAGCGACCATCGCGGAGGTCGTACAGGTCTATCGCGAAGCCGGAGGGAAAAGTCCGATCAAGAATATGGCTGGCCATACGACGTTGAACCAACTCGCAGGTTTGCTGGCGGAATGTCGATTACTGCTGACCAACGATACGGGTCCCATGCACATTGGGGTGGCGGCCGGCACCTCAGTGATCGATCTTTCTGTGGGACATGTGGACTTTCAGGAAACTGGTCCCTATGGGGCTGGTCATTGGGTGATTCAACCGGAGTTGGAATGTGCTCCCTGCGGGTTCGACCAAGTCTGTGCCCATCATGCCTGCAAAGACCGTATCTCTGTGGACGTTGTCGCTGATCTCATGTGCCATGTGTTGAAGATCGGGGCTGTCCCTACGAGGGTATCAGGGGCACGCCTGTATGAGTCCGGAGTGGATGAGGATAGGCTCGGCACCTTTCAGTTGAAGGTTGGAACGGAGTCTCCTGTCACGGCTTGGTATGCGGCGTTTTGGCGTCGTTATTGGTATGAAGCCCATACGGGATTGCAGAGTCGCCTTCCTCTTCCCGAGGGACCACCTCCCGATGCGGCGGAGGTGAACGTACAGCTGCGGACCCTCATGCCGCTTTTGGAGACGGCATGTCAAAGAGCGGATGAAATCGCTCGAGCGGCTTGTCGAGCATCGGTCGATCTTCCAGAGTTGAAACGGTTGCAGCGCGAGCAACGAGCCGATCAGGAGCGGTTGGTTCGCATTGGGCTGACCACCGAGGCACTGGCCCCTCTCGCGGCAGCGTTTGGACGTGATATGAGAAACGACAATGTCATCGGGTTGGACCGACTTGCGAAGCATCAGGCTGCTGCCTATCACACCTGGCTGAGACGTTTGGGAGAAGTTGATCGGTGTCTGGCTGGCCTGTACTCCGGTGATCATAGGAGCATACCTGGTTATAGGGCCAATCTCATCGCACTTGGGCGAGAGCGGCAAGCGGCATGAGCCACTTGGTACAAAGGGAGTGAACTGATGAATATTCAATTGGACAACGATCAATGGCAAGCCGGAAGCACGGCGACGCTCGGTGACATCCTCGCTGATCTGAGTGAACGGGCGCATGCTCGTTCTCGCATCGTGACGACCGTGATGCTCGATAGTCGTCGGATCACGGATCGAGACATCGACCCACACCTGCTCCAACAGACTTCCGCAAACTACCGCCAATTAATCGCCACGTCATCAACGCAGCAGGAGATTATTGAATCTGCACATGGCGCGATTGAACGATATCGGAGTGTGGTTGTGGAGGAAGGTACATCGCTCGCCAACCAGTTTCGAATGGGGGTACAGGATCTTTCGTCATTTGATGCCTGGCTAGGGAAGGTTGCGGATGCGGTTGAGATCATCGAGAACGGGCAGAAACGGGTCGGAACACAGTCTCAGGGGCGCGCCATCGCAGAATGGATTGAAGAGCTTCTGGCCGCCAGGCATATTCGTGATACCGTAAGAATGGCGGATTTGCTGGAATATGAAATCCTTCCAAGGATTGCGGCCTGAGCCCGTGATGTTCATTCGTTCCCATTCTGGCGAGGTAGCCCTCATCTCTGCGAATTCCTTTGGAAGCTCAAGTCCCTGGGAGATTGGCCGATAAGACAGGCACGCCACGTACAGGCGTAGGGGGACACGGCTTCTACACGGATGTCGGAAGCACAGCAGCAGATGGTGTTCTAGTTTCAAGGAGGAAGGG
>JAHBWO010000202.1 GCA_019636945.1 Nitrospira sp.
ACATGTGTCAATCCCACTCACAAGCCATCCGTCGACAATTTCAGGTTACGTCCTTTGTTCTTCTACCTCTCTGTGTCGTCGCCTTACTTGGTTCCAGATCCGCATGGGCTGAGACCTGGGTCTGTCCCAGGCCGGGGCGAGCGGATCTGTATACGGACCGCGAATACCCAGGTTGTCGGCAACTCGGTGAGGCTAAGACCTATTCACCATTGGAAATATCACCAACGCCTCGCCCACAGCATGTGACTCCTGTGCCATCCGTGCCTCGTGCCAGTCTTTCATACAGTCCATCACAGTCATCCCGTAGAAAGCCTGTGCCGTTTTCAGACGTCACGCTATCCTTGCCGCTGTTGAGTGTCGGGCAAGATCGTGCTGGTTCCATTACCGGTTCATGGAGGGGACTGGTGGCGCAACTCTCGGTCGGGTACAAAGCCGATGGAGGAGGGCCGGAGATTCTCGGTGACTCAAACTTGATGCTCGGGTCCGCCCTTTCCTTTCAGACAGCGGTTGCTGTTGCCACGAAGGCGGTGGGCTATGATCCTCGATATCTCACAGTGCGTATCTTGGTCCCCACGCGATTGGATGGGCCCAGTGCCGGCGGGATTTTTGCCGTGGGTGTCGCGGCAGCCCTGCTCGGCGATTCGATCCGCCCGGACATCTGTATGTCGGGGACAATCGAGCCAGATGAGGAAATCCAAGCTGTGGGGCGACTCGTCGACAAGATGAATGGCTGCCGAGAGCTGAGAAAGACCACGATGATTGTGCCTGATGCCTTGGATAACAGCCACCTCAATTTCACCGGAGCGGAGCGATCTATTCAGGTGATCGAAGTGCATACGCTGGCTGAGGCCTATAGCGCTGCCACCGGGCAAGCGTTGCGCCAGGTTCCGTAGGACCGAAGGATTTCACCATGCCTAAGATCCACGTCTTGTACGAAGAGGAGGTCCCGTGATGAACAGCATCCTACGCTTGATAGAGTTGGCGACGATCAGCTTGCTGTGCTTCGCACCTGTCACCTGGGCAGCGGATCCGGTCACGATCAGTTCCTTACAGGCCTATCCCGAAGCGTACAAGATGAAAGTCGTGCAAGTGACGGGGATGGTCAGTGGATATGAGATGCATCATTTCATTGGAACCAGCTCGAAGTTGGAGAAGTGTGTTCAGAATTTTCTGGTTGATGATGGCAGTGGAGCGATTGAGGCGAGCTACGCGGCACTCTGTCAGATGGGACCGGTCCTTCTCAAAGACGGCGATCAGGTCACGGTCGAAGGACATTATTTAGGGACGTTGGATGTGAAATCGGTGAAGAAGAACTGAAGAAAGTCTGCGTGCTGTGAAGAGGTAAGCGTGTCACTATTTATTCCGAAATCCAAAAAACGCACCGGCCACACCGGCCCCGGCTGAGGGGAGATAGCCGACCGCCACTTCTTTGAGGCTCTGGGCTTGGCCTCGCGCCCAATCGAGCGTGCGATTCACATCGCTCTGAATCAGGTTCCACTCCAGGTGGATCCAGCCGGTGGTTTTGAGGATGGCCACGAGCGCTGCCAAGGAGAGGGTGATCAATAGCGCAATTTTGAGTGTTTTCCGAAAGGCCCACCCGACCAAGAACCCGCCGATGAAGCTGGCGCCTCCGCGGGCGAGCGCCGGCGACATCATATCGCTAAGCCAGGCGCCGACTCCGGCGACGGTTGTGGCACTGGCGGCCATAAACGATTTGGCCGCCCATGGTGGGTCGGACAGCAGAGGGCCGAGTGTTTTTGCCAGAAAGCTGCTTTTTGCCGCAGGAGCTGGATTGCTCATAGACGAGTGTTCCCAAAGGTGTTGCAAACTGCTGGGTCGCCGGACTCCAGGCCTCTCTTGAGCCAGGTCATCCGCTGTTCGGACGAACCGTGAGTCCAACTTTCCGGTTGAACGTGCCCTCTCGATTTTTTTTGCAGCCGGTCATCGCCAATCGCTGCGGCTGCGCGGAGCCCCTCTTCGAAATCTCCGGGCTCGATCAAGTTCCTCCCACGTCTGGCATGGTAGCCCCACACACCGGCATAACAATCGGCCTGGAGTTCCATACGAACCGACAGCGCATTGCCTTCCGCTTCAGAGGCCCGCTGCTGAAGGCGGTGTACTTTTTCCGCAACGCCGAGCACGTTTTGTACATGGTGGCCGACTTCGTGTGCGATGACATAGGCCTGGGCGAAGTCACCCGCTGCGCCCAGTTGATGTTCCATCTGATTAAAGAAGGCAAGATCGAGATAGACCCGACGGTCGCCGGGACAGTAGAACGGACCGACTGCCGAGGAGGTGGTGCCGCAGGCGGACCGCACTGCGCCGCTAAAGAGCACCATCCGTGGGTCTTCATATCGTGAACCAAGGAGTTCCCGCCAGGTTGTTTCCGTGTCGGCGAGGACGACGGATGCAAACCGGCCGAGTTGATCTTTTGGCGCTCCGACCGCCCCTGGCTGTGATGGGGCTGAGGGTGTGATCGACTCGGTCACGCTTTGGACGCCCGTCAGGAGATTCAGGACGGTCAGTGGATTCATGCCGGTGAAATAACTGACGGCCAGAGCCAGCACGATCGTGCCGATCCCCAACCCGCCTCGCCCTCCGATGCGGGCAGGCCCCATCCCGCGGCGATCTTCAATATTGTCGCTTTCGCGTTGGTCTTCGATCCGCATGAGCGCCCTCCTCGAGCAGGATGTTGAAAAAGACCGCCAGCGTCGTTCTCGCATCGCTCAAGGCTTCAACGTACCAACCGCGTACGCCTCAGCCTTTCGCTCGCTGCGGCCTTGCTGGACGGCCTTTTTGACCATCCTGCTGGCTCTTATGGCTTGATCAGCGGATTCCCTTTGTCACATTGTGTGACGGCTGGAAAGGGTTTCCCTGCAGTCTGTCAATCTGATTCCTTTTCCATCGTTTGAATGAACTTGTCGGCTTCGGCAATGGAACGGTTCATATCTTTCACCAGTTGATCAACCTGCGCATCGACTTTTACGAGTTCACCTTTGATGGCGGAGAGTGCCCGTGCGTTCAGATTGTGCTTTAGGTAGAGGACCTGATCGCGCAGCGGTTTAAGGACCGGTTCGATTCGTTGTTCCGCCCGCTTCATGGCACCCAGCATCTCTCGATAGCGGCTCTTGGTCTGGGTGAGTTTGGCCTGGCTCTTCCGGCGGAGGTCGGCGCTGGAGTATTGTCCGAGTTCCGTTTCCCATTCGGAAAAGAGGGCATCGGCCACGCTCTCGACGTCGGAGATTTTCTTTCGGACCGCTTCGGCACTGTCCTCGCTGTTCTCAAGTTCACCATTGAGCTTCTTGTAGGTGGCTTCAAGGTCGCCACCTTCATAGGCGACGACTTTGCCGAACTGCTCGAGTGTGGTCTGAATTTCTTGCTTGGCGTCTTCCTGTGCGTCTCGCGCTGATTTGACACGAGTGCTCAGGATATCGCGTTTGGCATAGCCCATCTTCTCCATGGTGGCCATATAGGCCTTATCGCAGGAGGAGAGGCTCAACGGCAGAACTGACACGATAGCAGCTAGGAGGAACCGTAACATCTTCACCTCTCTCCCTTGGGATGTGCATCACCGAGCGAGTCTGTCTGAACGCTCAGGCTCGACACTGCATCATAACTGAAGAACATATCGAGAGAAAACCCCTAATCGCGGACAATGACACGTAGAAACGGCATCAGCTTCGCGCTATAGTGGGCCTATGGGTCTTGCCTCTTTCAGGTTGTGGTGGGTAGCGGCGTTCATTTTGGCCGCAGCCTGTTCTTCTCAGCGGGTGGTTCCAGAGTCGCTCGAACTTCTCGTCGACCGAACCGTCACATTCCAAGAAATACTGAGTGCGCCAGAGTCCTACCAGGGAAAGGTCGTGGTGCTCGGTGGAGTGGTCCTCAAGGCAAAACGATTGAAGAACGGTACACAGATCGAGCTTCTGCAATTGCCGCTCGATAAACGCGAGAGACCAATTCTCGACCGTCAACAATCACAGGGACGATTCCTGGCAATTCGACAAGACTTTCTGGATCCCGCGACGCTTGTTGAGGGATCAGCCATGACGATTGTCGGAGAAGTGTCCGGAGCCAAGACCGACTATCTCGATGACGTGGAGTATCGGTATCCGGTTCTGATCATGAAACACCTCCATCCCTGGCCAGCTCCATCGTATGACAACACGCAATCACAGCCCAGATTTTCGATTGGGCTTGGAGGCGGGACAGGAGTCGGAGTCGGTGGGGGTGGCGGATTTGCTATTGGGTTTTGAGCGAAGCGAGAACGATGGGGGATGGCTTTACGGGCTCCTCAGGTCAGTAGAAGTTGTATCGGAGGAGGAAACTGGCCAGAAATGCTCCGTCGTGCCAGGTGTCGTTAAACGCTTTACCGGGGAAAAAGTACCCAAGGACGAACTTGGTTTGCAGATGCGGGATCCCTTGGTATCCCACGACGAGGTCAACCTCGCTGCCGATATGCTTGCTGAGTCCTGTCGGGTCCGTATCAAGGTCGGATCCACCAATGCGTTTCGAGGCATGGTCTTGGAGGTAATAGTGATAGACCAGGTCGAAGGAGGTCTTGGAGAGCGGTTTGATCCCTACGCCTCCCGTAAAGACCATGAGGTTGGTCAGTCTGGGATCCAAGACCTCGCCATAGTATTTAAAGCGTGCCACGCCGTTGAGTTTGTCAGAGTTGCCTTGAAACCCGGACTGTCGAAACCGCGAATCGACATTGTCGTTGGGGTTACTGTCTCCGGTTCCATATGCGTAGCCGATGGTGACGGAAGGCTCCCAAGCCCTGTCGAACACCTGCGTGAGCCCGACATCAATTGCCTCACCTCGAATACGCTGACCTCCGTCTGAGCCTCGGACTGCGGCAGTCTGCAGCCAGTATTTGAGGTTGTCGAAGAGCCGTCCACTTGATTGGAGACCGAACGTGATTGGTTGGGCCGTACCAAGCCGTTGCTGATCTTGATAGAGGGCAAACAGTCCGATATGGTTTTTTTTGCCGAACTTGTAATCGGCATACGCGTAATAATTGACGAACCCTTCTTCGTCCTCTTCCGCTTCCCGTCTCAGGAGATTCCGCTGAACGAGGTTCAGTTGGCTGACCGATAGCTCCACTGAAAATTGTTCATACTGGTAGCCCAGCCTGATCGCGTCCATGTTCTCATTGAACAACCACCGTCTGGAGTCGATGAACCGTTGTCGTCCGACTTGGAGTCGTGCGCCAGGGACCACGTTTTTCACGGTGAGAAAGGCGAGATTCATGTTCAATTCAGTGGTCTGTGACTTGTCCTCGATCTCCTCGACGGCAATCGGTATTTCGAGCACAGGATTCACATAGAGCTGCAAATATTGATTGGGCTCATACGCGAACGCGGGGGCAAAGATCGGCGTCAAGGTGCTGTCGGCCTTGCCGAAAGTCGAGGAGAGGTCATAGTGACGATTGGTTTCTCCTTCGAGCGAGGTATAGCCGCCGACGAATAAATCGGGACCGATGGGGATGGTGGCTCGTGGTGGTGCGTTTGGATCGAACGGCTCCACGAGAGGACTGCTCGATAGACCGTTCGCGTGGCTGTACGTCGGAAGGAGCAGACCATTCGTTGAGGGAGGCTCATTCGATGGTGATGGTAATGAATTTGTAGTCTCTTCGACGGGTTTCGTCTCGGCTTGTACGATGTTGGCAAGCCAGAGCGTCAATACTGCCACCAACATTATGAGCCGTATTGGAGTGTTGCGGTTCATGTGTCTTAGACGGATTGCCCGAGTGAACGTGACGGTATTGGCGCACATCATTGAAAAAAAATAATTTGGTGCTATGTCAGATTGTTTGATCGAGGATGGACCAGATGGTCTGACTGCTGCACGTAGAGGCCGGCATAGAGCCCATGCTGGCTTAGCAGTTCCCGGTGTGTGCCCTGTTCGACTAAGCGGCCTTGGTCTAAAACAAAAATG
>JAHBWO010000203.1 GCA_019636945.1 Nitrospira sp.
GTCCTGTCGTCAGGTCGGTCCCATTCACCAGACGAGTGAGTTGAAAGAAGGAGAACGAGTCTTTAGCGAGAGTCGCTCGCTTGTTTTCAAGAAACTGCAAGTAGTTCGGTTTTTCGACAAAAAACGGCAGACCTATATCTATCTGGCCTATAGTGACCGCGTCATTGAGGGTTCACCACAAAATGCTATCTCCACCGTGCCCATCCAACCCTGGGCAAGTCAATAAAGTCATCGAGCCACAGTCACAACGAAGAATTCGGAAGTGAGGCGGACGGCCTACGTCCTGACGCATGAAGAATCACCTGGAAGAGCAGTTCGTTGAAACTGTTTTGGCCAGACCTGTTCCTGAGTGTATCCTTTCGTTGCAGATCGAACTCGAACTGTCTCGGGGGAATGCCATGACCACTGCAAAGTGTCTACTAATTGCTGGCGTCAGCAGTCTGGTGAGTTCTGTGATTGGGTATCAGTGGCACGCCGTACCGCTCTCACACGTCCATGCCGAAGGGATTCTTCAGTATGAGGAGCCTGTTCATCCAGCTGTGACACCAACCTATCCACCAGGCTATTACGTGATGGGAAGAATCTATCTCGATGGCGGCTCAGCAGAGATGGTTGGTAAACGAGTATTAACTTCAGGAGCGTTGACGGTACAGACGCATCCCGAGACCTCCTCCTATCCACGAATCACCACCATTAAGCTTATGAGTGTGGATGTCTCTTCTCGTCCATCGAGTGATCCTCTTCAGCCATAATACGGTGGAGGAGAATAGTATCAGGAATGTATGCTTGGTGAAGCGACGAAATGGCATCATAGTAGCTCTCCCGCTCGCTGGTCTTCTTTCCGTCATACTTCTCGGAGAAGGGTGCGCTTCCAAGCATCCGCCTGCTGCCATCCGCTTCCCCATCACCAACGGCTTTCACACGCTCTTGCCCACTGAGCAGCAGCGCATTCTCATCTGGGGTGAGCGTACGTTGCTCAATGTGACTGAAGAGTGGCTTCGTTCTCATCATTACTCCTACATCCTAAGCCATCCACAAATTGGCGATTCTGCATTGGATCGTGAGGCCGTACTCTCACTCGCAACAGAACAACAGGCAGAATTTGTGCTCCTACTTGAACGAGATGAACTGAAGACAGGAGCGTTGATCGAGTCGCATTGCGGCCCACGGTTCAATATCAGCGTCACGGTGCGTGGCTTATCGCTGGTGAGTCGAGAAACAGTCTTTCGAGGCAGTGCCCATTACCCACATTGCGTTGACCGTCATAAGGAGGTCATTGAGAACCTGACTTGCCAAGTTCTCGCGACTGCCTGGGGATTCCGCCCGTCCGGTCAGCTCGAGATCCCTTCATCATTGGCATGCACAAGCGGGCAAATCCCCCTTTCCACGACACGCTAGGAGCCTGTCCGACATTGCCTTCGTCTCAAGGTGAAGTAGATACGGTTTGCACCACCCCATACAAAAGCACTACTAGTTTTACGTGTAATTGTATTGCATTCATCAGTGTTCAGCGTGTAAGAGAGGGCTCATGACGTGGGGACTCAATAGCCGAAGAGGGGCAATAACGATAGGACTCATTCTGCTCTTGACGGGAGCAGCACAGGCCGAGGACGGTCGAGGTCAGTCCAACATTTCCCTTGAAGGGGCGTTTCGGTTTAGCACGGTCAAGACCTGCACGGATGTTGTCATTGGTTCCACGGCACACTTCTACTTCAATGGAACTATTATTTATGATGGAAGTGGGTCCGCGAAACTTACACAACAAGGGACCCTGGTCCTTCCCGGCTCAACTCCCCTCTCATTCGAAGAGTTTGCTGAACTGACCTATCTTCTGAAGCCGAATGGGAATCTCGTTCAGGAGGGAACATTCGTCGCAGCCGACCGCTCCTATACCGTCACGGGTGTTCGGATGGTTGGACAAATCGACGCACAGGGCACTATCGTGATGCTTAATGGCCCCATCCCCCCTGAGCAAGAAACAGTCACCGCTGCCGGAGGCGTGATCTCTCATTATTTCTGTGGTGCTTCGGGAACAGCTATCCGGATGCGCTAAGCGGCAACAGATTCCTTGTTCCCCTATCTTGTGTTGAGCCAGTATTGAGAGATACTTCGGCCGGCCTCTCTTCTCGGCCCATCCAAGGTGGGATATCAGACTCGCGCGAGTATCGGGTACAATCCCTCTCACCACATGGCTGACTACTCTCATACACGGACATATGTGCGGTTTCCGTTTTCTTCGCCGCTGATTATAGGTGGGGAATCCTATGTGTGCGAAGGAGTACTCCGAAATCTTTCCTTGCAGGGTTGTTCGATCGTTTCCGACCGTGAGCTGGCACTGGGCAGCATGGCACGTATGAGCCTCCTGTTACCCGATCAGCTGCGCGCATTACCGATTGAGATGGGCCGAATCATCTGGACTCAGGGGTCTGAGTGCGGGTTGGAATTCATGGAGTTATCCATGGATTCGCGGTTACGTCTTAGTCGTACCCTACGAGTTGCGTTGATTGACTTCCTGAATGCCAGAACACTACGCGAATATGAGCGCCTTGTTGTGTAGATACCCTTCCGATCGATCCATCAACCGAAGGTCCCACGCACAGAGGCAATTTAACCATTGAGCCGGAGTCTCCTATGCACTCCACGTACACGGCTGCTACCGATAGGCAGCAAGCCTATGCATAAAACGGCTCACCTCTCTGAGTATGGGTGTCCGGTTGCAAACCTGGAGGACCGGCGAGTGAGAGCTGAGTATAGGTCAAATAGAATGCCGTTCCATTATGGCTGCATGTTCTTGTAGGCAATGAAGGCCGAGATCACGATGGTCTTCTCAATGGCAGTGAGTTCAGGGATGTGGGAAGCAATCAGTTTGAACTCCGCCAACGTCATATGCCGTTGGCGTTTGATCCAATGCACCAACGGCTTCCAGAGAGGATTAAAATTCTGGAACCACCATCCGGGAGCCAATCCGTCCATCGCATATTGAGCCGACATTCGTACGGCCTTGGGCTGAACAGTTATCGCCGAATGACCGGATACATCTTCATTCCTTTGCAAGCTGAACAATAACCGTGGACGAATCATACAGAAATAACCCCTGATACTCCCTCGTGTTAAGTTATCCCCTGTTTTCACAAGCCGCTACATCGACATCACTCACGAGTTCATTCGACACCTCAAGCAAATCAAGTGCCATATTGCTAATATTTACTTTTACTAATAGTTTTAAAAATATGTATTTTAAAACCATGAGTGAGTGACTGTTTTTACACACAGTGTATTATTTTGGGACACACACTTCATTCAGACTTGTACTTCCGAACTCAGCCGAGATGGAGCCCGGCTGAGGAGAGGCTGCATGGCACTGCTGTTTTGCCCATATTTACGGACGTGTCAGGCTGCGCTCTCCCCTGGCTAGCCATTCATACCAATCAGAAGAAGTGTTCTATTGTGAGACAGTTCATTGCACGTTCTCAGACGAAATCATTCGTGCAATTGTGGGAAATTCTGGAATAGCAACACTCTAGATATAAATCGTCATCTTAATCCCTCTACATATAGTGTACTGATGGGTTCACAGGAGTGTTTCATTCATGAAACACTTTCTCGACTTTCTATAGGGATCACTTCGTTTCAATCAGAGCTAGGGAAGCTAAGTCCGTCATGTGACGTGATGGACCGGAAGAGGCATGATGTGGAGAAACAATTCGCGAACCGGCAGGCCTCAGACTTGGTGCAATAGAGTAGCGGCGATTGCAGCAGAAGGGCGATGAATGATGCTGCTAGGGAACTTGAGATGCTGGTTCAAACGAAGCTGCGACTGGGGATTCATTGATCATCACAGCACTCTGCTCACTCGGATGTGAGTTCCCACTGGGCTTGCGTCTCGTTTTCGTGGACACCAAGGGTTGTGTAAGCATCGGGGTGATCTTTTCAAGTCCATACTGTTTCAGCTTTCGATAAAGAGTCGAGCGGCTCACTTGGAGATCGCGGGCGATCCGACTCATGTTCCCACGATGGAGCGTAAGCGCTTTTACCAGCAATTCCGTCTCAATTCGCTGGTGGGCCGCGCGCAGCGAATCCAAGGAATCCGTGGCATGAAGATCTTCACAGCCCAGATCGAGGTCCTGACGAGTAATCTCCGCCCCTTCGCACATGACCACGGCCCGTCGGACTCGATTACTTAGCTCCCGTACATTGCCAGGCCAAGGGTGCGTACGCAGGGCCTCGATGGCCTGAGCTGAGAATCCACGAATCGGCTTGTGAGTCGTCGCTGCAGCTTGCTGAAGAAACACCATTGCCATCAGCAACGCATCTTCCCCTCGTTCACGAAGGGGCGGAAGATGAATATGCAAGACTCCCAGCCGATAATAAAGGTCTTCCCTAAATCGATTATGGTCGATCGCTGTTTTGAGATCGACATTGGTCGCTGCGATCACTCGCGTATCGACATGAAGGGTCTCCTGCCCTCCGACTCGTTCAAAGGTTCCCTCCTGAAGAAATCTGAGCAGTTTGACCTGTAAAGAAGGAAGAAGATCACCGACTTCGTCTAGAAACAAGGTCCCGCCGACTGCAGCCTCAAGCTTCCCCTTTTTTTGATGGACCGCTCCCGTAAAGGCCCCTCGTTCGTGGCCGAAGAGTTCGGACTCGAGTAAGGTCTCCGGAATAGCCGCACAATTGATCGGCACAAAGGGTCCTTGCTGCCGAACGCTTCGCGCGTGGATGGCCTGCGCAGTCAGCTCCTTGCCTGTGCCGGTTTCACCGGTCAACAGTACCGGCATCTCAGTCGCCGCAACTTTGGAGATTTTGTCGAACACCCCACAAATGGCCAGACTTGACCCAACCATGTCATTCATGACTCACTCCTCTCTTCCCGAACGTCCCAAGATATTTTCGGCTAGGTCATCCATTGTGACTCGCGCTAGGTTTTACAACGAGGTGTGTCACTGGCTCTCGCATCTGCAGTACGCTCGATTGAACTCCATGCACATGGCATCTCATTTGGCTCACCCATCATCTGGATCCTGACAGACCAGGCACCAGATCTGAAAGGCCTCACTCAAGATACGGACACTATTTGTCACCCAACCCTGGACTATCGGATCTACTACATTATATCGTCAGTACAATTACGACATACGGCTCTATCTTATAGCACAATTACGCATGACGGCTCCAGTCACGAAACATGCATGGCATACGTTGTCCTGAATGTACAAAACTCATTCAGAATACCGATGGTGTATGTCAACAGCGCCTGCCAGGGTGCCTCTCCGTCTTGGGGTAACAGAACATAGGGCTGCATGGATCTGCATTCTATTCGAAATGCGGCTCATCTTGCTCTCGTTTCGTACATCATCGTGAGTTGCTGAGAGACCGATGACCGGGTGGATATCGATGGGCAAGCCGGACTCCACATTCAACGCAGGTGGGTGACAAACGTCTTCACCCTGGAGCGAACAGACGCGACAGCGACGACACAACCAACTATGCTAATCTGATATGGTCTCGATCGGTCATAGCCTCAGTGCGATCGGCGAGTGCTCGTTTCCACACCGCTCCATCAAGATCCGGAGGATGAGATGTTCGGCTGGCTGACGAATCCTGAAATGTGGATCGCATTGGGAACCCTTGCGGCACTTGAGATTGTGCTTGGCATTGACAACATCATTTTCATCTCGGTCTTCGTCGCTCGGCTCCCCAAACACCAGCGTGACTTGGCCCGCCGGCTGGGGTTAGGGCTGGCCATGTTTGCACGGTTGGGACTTTTATTCTCGATTTCGCTCGTGATGGGCCTGACGGCGCCGGTATTCACCCTGCTGGATCAGGCCATCTCCGGCCGCGACATGATTCTGATCGTCGGCGGCCTCTTTCTCCTCGCAAAGGCCA
>JAHBWO010000204.1 GCA_019636945.1 Nitrospira sp.
CGCGGCCCATCCAAGCGATCCAGCCGAAGTGGCTAAGTACCAAGAGCTGTTGGCCCAGCGGCTGGTTGAACCGGGGCAACTTGAAATATTTGTCATCAATACGGATGGATCGCACAAGCAGCAAGTCACCTCGAACGGGGCGTCGAACTTTTCTCCCTATTTTCATCCCGATGGGGTACGCATTATTTTTTCTTCCAACCTCGAAACGAGAGGGGAAGGCGGTCGACCCAGTTTCCACCTGTACCTCGTGCGTGATGACGGAACGGGGGTCGAACGGCTCACCACCGAAGGGCATTTCAATAGCTTCCCCATGTTTTCACCGGACGGCAAACGCCTCGTTTGGGTCTCCGATCGAAATGCGACAGCACCTGGTGAATTCAACGTGTTCCTTGCTGATTGGGTTCCGTAAGCCCCGGTGATCCTCCACGAGCGAGTCGTAGGGAGTCTCAGCATTTCAGGGCGGTCAGTTCAAGTTGCAGCTCGATGAGTGTTCCATCGCAACCATCCCATCCTACGGCTGCAGCGCTTGCCCAAGTTGGTTGTTCCTGCATGGCCTTAGGCGTCAGTCTGTTCGGCTTGGCCCGCTTGGATCTGCCGATCACCAAGTACGTGCGTTCGGTGACGACCCATATCCCTGGGGATCAACTGACCGTTCCCTGGATGGCGTTCACCAGCAACTGGGGAGACTGGATCGGCCAAGGGTCGCGTCTGGCGTTCTTGAGTTTCTTCCTACTCGCCATCGCTTGGGCGCTCAAAAAACCAAGTGTCAAGAGCGTGGCAATTCAGACCCTGATCGCCCACGGGATTGCAGCCTTACTGGCCAATGTGCTGAAGCACCTCATCGGCAGGCCTCGCCCGAAATTTGTGCACTCGGGAGACTGGCAGATGAGCTTCTCGTTCGTCTCCGGACTCGACTCCTTTCCGTCCGGCCATAGTACAGCGAGTTTTGCCGTCGCAACGGTGATAGCCAAACGGTTCCCCGTGGCTGCACCGGTTTGTCTAGGGATCGCTCTATTTGTGGGGATTAGCCGTGTGTTGCGCGGATCGCATTTCCCGACCGATGTGATGGGAGGGGCCGTCATCGGGATTCTCAGCGGTTGTGTCGCGGCGGCCCCGTTAGGGCAATGGCGAACCTCGTTGCAGGAGGGGGTGCACTATGCCGCAATCGCCGCTTCAAGCGTGCTCGGTGTGTTGTGGACTTTGTCTCACCGGATGGAAGATGGAATGGCTGGGCTCGTACTTGTGGCGGTAGGAACTATCTCCATTGTCGGCGGGCTGTGGGGCAGGAAAGATCATTGGGTCAGGGGTGCCTGCTCTCGTCATCATACATGGCAGGCGACTGCGTCCATGCTTCTCATGGCTTTCGGGATTGCTGCCATGACGACATCGCCGCTCGTGGCCGGTTCCGCAGGCTGTGTCTGTGTGGCGACCTGGTTTCGGCATCGCACGCGCGCTCACGAACCAAAGGCGCAAGCTACCCACTGGGTTGTTCTTAGAGAAGGCGCCGTTCTCGGGAGTCTTTGTCTTGCCCTATTGACGCTCGCGACTGCGCGAGGAATCCTGCCGTTTCAGTAATCCTCTCATCGAGTGCTATTCGTCTGGCCGATGCATCAGGAGCAATGGCGAGTGAAGCCTGGAAGTGTCAATCAGACGAGAGGCTAATGGTTCATCGGTTTGGATGATTGAGCTGGAGCGGCATCGACCCCCTGAGGCGTCTCGACGACAGGCTGATTGCTGAGCAAGAGAAAGCCATACCGTTTGAGGATGGGCTGAAACCCCGCTGCTTCTTTGGGCAAGGTATCTTGCAGGTATTCGGGCAACAGAATCATGATGCGCCCGTCCTTGCCGAGAGCGGTACGCAAGCGATCAAGCTCATTGGATGGGATGAAGCTCACGGTTCGTCGAGCGTAGAATGCAAAGGAGGGACGGGTTGAGCCAAAGGCGATGAGTTGGTCCTTTGGGTCGAGATTCAACCCGGCTGCATACGCGAGTTCTTGCGGAGGCGCGATGGCATAGCGGTTGAGTCCGGGAACGATGGTCAGGATGGCAACGAGGAAGACACTCGCCAGTGCACCTCCGGCTACGCCGAATGCGAGTCCACGCTTGTCGTCATTCAGTCCGAAATATCCGACCAATCCCATGGCCAGCACGACGATCGTTGCACCAGCATATGGCCCAGGACCCAGATCGAACTGGGTGGCCAGAGGGAACTCCTTCACCATTTTCTCTGAGAATTTGGCGAAGAGGGCAGGAGCGCATGCCAATCCGATCGCGAGGAGGTACCCGACACCCATCAAAAAGTGGATGGAACCTCGCAATCCTTTGGTTGACGGATCCTGTAACCCCTGAGTCCAATAGGAGGCCGCGAGGATCGCGCAGGCGGGAAACAGCGGGCCAATATAATGAGGCAATCGAGTAGAGGAGAGGCTAAAGAAGATAAACACGCCAACAATCCAGAGCCCCATGAACCAGTCCAGTTCGTCGTGAGACGTTTCCGACGCCCCTGACTCAGATGATGCGTGCATCTGTTGGGTATGGAATGCATGCCAACTGACATAGGCCCGATAGAGTCCGGCAGGTAGGAAGCTGCTCCAGGGATAGAACCCGAGCAGCAACACAGGAATATAGAACCACCAACCCACCCCATGCCCCTCCATTGGAGCGAGAAAGCGGCCCACTGTATGAACCTGTGCTTGCGAAGAGTAGGCGTCGCCATGGATCAGGAACATGGCTGCGTACCAAGGACCGGCCAGGATGAAGAAGAGCAAAGTGCCAGCAAGAGGAACGCCCCGTTCCCAAAAGAGCTGCCACCGTCGCGTGGCCGCGAGATAGAGGAGGACCGTGATCAGCGGAACGGCAAATCCTACCGGCCCCTTCGTCAAAGTAGCCAAGGCCATGCCAACATAGAATCCCCATATCCAATGCCGACCCGAGCCCTGTTCCTGAAGGCCGAGCCAAAAACTATAGAGCGACAGTGTGGTGAAAAAGATCAAGACGCTATCGGTAATGGCCATACGTCCGAGGGCCAGGATCTCGATATTCAGCAATAACATGAGAGCGCCATATAAACCGACCGTTGGTCCTCGCAGCTTGGTGAGGAACAAGTAATGCATTAGGATCAAGGCAACCCCGAATAGAGCGGAGGGAAACCGGGCTGCGAACTCATTTACCCCGAAGACGTGGTACGACAGCGTCATCAGCCAATAGAGGAAGACCGGCTTGGCGACACGGAGTTCCCCATTGAAGGTGGGGGTGACTAAATCACCAGAGGCGAACATTTCACGGCCGGCTTCGGCATTGCGGCCCTCGTCACGATCCGTTAAGCCCATGCCACCAAGGCCGATGAAAAAGAGCAGGCTGGACAGGAGGAACAGCAGCACGAGATGTATGGGAGGAGGTGCGAGTCGATCCATCGTCAGGGTGGTCGTTACCAGTGGGTAAAGAGAGGCATCAACATGTGGTCTGTTTCCCAACCGCTCATGTCTGCGACGGAGACTGGCTCTTGGTCTGATCTGCGCGATGAATCAGGACAAGATTCCGCACATAGACGACTGAGCCGATGGCCTGCCCGGAAATAAATACCGGGTCCATTCGGTAGATGGCATAGGTGAGCGTAATCAGCCCTCCAATGAGACTCATATACCAGAATGAAACGGGTACACGGCTCTCCGCATTCCGCTCGGATGCAATCCATTGCACGACCCAACGGCCAAAAAACAGAGCCTGGCCGAAAAAGCCGATGCCGAGCCAGAGGGTTTCAGTGGTCATGAGGTGTGTGGAGGGAGATGCTCATGGTCTGTTCTTGCAGGAGCGTTTTCAGTTTGGCGGGGTTTGGTTGCTGGCTACGGAATTTGTACTGGATCACACGCTGTTGCATCCATCGCACCGCGATCAGATCATAGAGGGACTTGAAGAGCCGGTTGCCCATGCCGTACTTAGATACGCCATGCAGACGGGCGTAGTGTCGGACGGGCACTTCCGTGACCGTGAATCCATGCATCAACGCGAGGGCGGGGAAAAATCGATGCATGCCCTCGAAAAGCCGGATTCGCTCCAACACCGGACGTCGGAACACCTTGAGCGGACATCCGGTATCATGGACCCCGTCGTGTGTGAAGTGGTTTCGGAATCGATTGGCGATCAACGATGAGAGTTTCTTGACGAGACCATCCTGTCGCTGTTGTCGCCAACCACACACCACGTCGTGCGTCGCGGTATGCGGAAGCAATTTGAGGATATCTTCGCTGTCCTGCTGGAGATCGCCGTCGATCTGAATGATGATCTCGCCGGACGACTGATGAAAGCCGGCTTCCAGCGCGCAGGTCTTGCCGTAATTACGGTCGAAGTGAAAGACTCGAACCCGTTGGTCTGCTTTAGCCAATCGGTCTAACTCTTCGCTGCTACCGTCGCTGCTGCCGTCGTCGACGAAAATAATTTCGTACGGACGGGACTGTGAGCGCTCGTACGAATCCATGACTTTCGTCAGACTGGCGACGAGAGGGGGCAGGTTGTCCCGCTCGTCCTTGATCGGGACGATAACCGAGGCCCAGGGGCTTGATGGCGTTGTCATATTCAGCAAAGACTCGCGCGGATGTCTGAGGTGACGCTAGGAAATGCGGCATTCTAACGGAAGGAAGAGAGAGGGTCAAACGCGTACCGAAAAGAGGTTCGCAGCGGAGCGCTAATCAGATCCTGTACCGGCTGCGACAATGGTAAACCGCATGGTGCCCATGAGGCTCATCTCATTGATTTGTTCACCCGTATGAATTTCGACTTTGTATCGACCAGGCGTCCACCCTTCATTGGGCGGCGACAATTTGAGATAACCGCTTTCATCCTCTAAGGCGATATGCATGGCATCTTCGCTCACAATGGTCGCCGGCGAGAGTCCTGTTACCCGTTCGGGCATGCAACGGCCAAATACCGTGAAGGCCTGATAGTGTTGATGCAGTGCAAAGACAATCACAATGGCGGTGACATTCGCAGGGAATCGGTCCGTCGGGTTGATCGGCACGATCTCATGGGTGCGGTGGAAACCCACCTGCTCCTCAAAGTCCTCCGCCAAGGTGATCGAACGAAAGAGACCTTGTGGAGGAGCATTAAAGTCGTAGGTCCGGACGTCTTCTGTGCGGTTCTGGAACTCGGAGATCGGCACGTTTTCCATGAGCGGGAGCTCTTCGCCTCTCACGACCGTTCCCCAAGGAAAGGACGCCAGCATCACGATGACGGCAACGGTTGATCGGTTCGGCCTCATATCCGTCTGCTACACCCGCCGATGTTGTGCTGTCAAGGAAGTGTGGAGCAAGCAGCCCATTGCGGCGTTTTCCAAGCATCTGTTAGGATTTCCGCCACTCTTCGTCCGATTGCGCGATAACCTTTAGGGTGGTGATGGAACGATATGTTGCAAGACGCTGATGCCCTCCCGCAACTGATTGGTGAATACAAGCCACTCGACCAGTGGCAGACGCATCTCAACCAGATCTTTTATAGGTTACGGGGGAACCAACTGCGATCGTACTATCAAACCTTTGCCTCAGCGGATTTCCGTCTGGCACATGCTCTAGCCGCCGATTACTACGACCGTGTCACGAAGCGTGAAAAAGCGTCAGGTGCCAGGCGTCAGGTATCAAACGAGAATGCATCGGAGTCACCCCTCACCGTAGTAGAGTTGGGTCCGGGCAATGGGAATCTCGCCGCTTGTTTTCTCAGTTATCTCAAAATGCTCGACAGACAAGGCGCGATCTATCCTCGCGTGCGGTATGTCATGGTGGATTGGGAGCAGCCGGTGTTGGATAGCGCGTTAGCCCATCCGGATTTAGTCGCCCATCGGGATCGTGTCGACAGCCATTGCGGTTCAATTGAGCATCTCGCG
>JAHBWO010000205.1 GCA_019636945.1 Nitrospira sp.
AACTGATCGCAACGGGCGCGCCCTCCTGTCGGGCTATGTCCATGAGCGCAAGCAGAGCCATCCCAAACTCTGGGCCGCCTACTGTGCTTGCGTCGACCTGCTGGCACAGTTCCGGGAAATCCACATCGGCTACGCTGACAGCTACATCAACCGCCAGAACCAGACCAGTACAACCAATCCCACGGCAGTGGGCACCGGCGGCACCCCCTTCATGACCTACCTGCAGAAGCATCTGGACGAAACGAAACAAGCCACCGCATCCTAAATCTGATAGAGAGACTTGCTGGAGACAATCGTGATTCCGATTACCTGCGACAGGTAAGCAATTCCGATTTGAGAGTAACTGGGGTAGACACCCCAAAGGAGAACCATGAGGGCCGCTCAAAAAATGCCTGTGTCACGCGCTGTGCGATGAGTGGAAGCCCTCGGTCGAGCTCATCGATGAGCAGTTTCGCATCATTCTCACTCCACTCATCGAGACGATGACTCTCTCCTTCGAACTTCCAGGTTCGATGACGAAGACAGACCTGATTGTCGGTGCGAAGAAGCGTCGTCTCAACATGCACAAACAGCCGAAAAGAGTCTTCTGGGTTCGCCCCACGAAATTCGATCAGTGGGATTCGCACCTTGAGGAGAGTTTGTATCCCCTGGTGACGGAGTGGCCAGTATCGCGCTCCGTTGTCCCTATTGGACTCCTCCCGAGTCTTTTGTCTATCAGAGGGCAATTTTGGAACAAGTTCAAAGTGGTATGTCTGATAGCCCTGAACCCTTTCCCAAACCTGATCCCGCAGTCTGGTTGGAAGGCCAGCCTCATCGATCGATCGTTGAACCGCTTGAATCACGGCCCACTCCGGCAAGTCCATCAGCGGAGGGTTTGAATAGGTTTCTCGGTTGAAAGCTCCGACAACCCCACCAGCAGTCCACCCGACAATAGCTGCTACAGGATATACTCTCCGCTACCACACTTGCCCCCTCTGACCCCCTTAGATTCTCTCTCGGCAAAGATCATGGCCTTATCGACACCTGCCAAAGACCCTTGTCGAGCATCACGAAGACGATCCTGCATGGCACGTAGTCCATCATCGATGATCGAACGGTCTCGTGAATACAAAGTCTCCAGTCTCGACACTTCTGCCGCGATTCCAATCGTCCCCAATTCCTGCCGCTCTGACTCCGTAAGAGGAGTCAACGCCACAGACTGACTCGCACAGGACATGAGCATGAGCTGCGGACTAAGCACAAGAAGAACAATGAAAAGCCTAATCATGCAATGCACCATAGAAATAGCATCATTGTTCATGATTCTACCATCCGCTCGGATGGCCGTCTGCATAGATCGTAACACGCAGACGACGGGTCGGTTAGGAAACCTATGACTGTGGAGAAGGTTGGTTCAGTTGGCAGCAAAAGTCAGAGAGGTGCAATGCAATGATCAGCCGTTCTTCCGGAGTCTGACGCCTCGCTCGCTCTATCTTGTCGTCAGCAAGCCGCTGACTTAGCTTGCTTGGTCGCCGTCCAGTTGATTGAGAAGCAGCCAGTTGCTGAGGCTTCATACTGCACAAGTATACATGCGTCCTCAGAAACCTGAAAGAATGAATAGGCAACTGCTACAGTCTCAAGATCAGGACGCTCTAAGTGCCGATGCTTGCCGGTGGCACAGGATCCTCTCCCAGGCCATCAACCAGATTAAATATCCAAGGGTAGTTCGGTCGTGAAGGCTAGCGAGAGGTCGGGAGTACCGCAATGATCCGCAAGGGGCCACCAGTACCGCCGGAAATTTTCATGGGCAATGCGATCACGTCAAAGCCCTTTTCTGGAAGGTCATGCAGATTGGCCAAATTCTCAAACACCGGAACGTTTTGGGAAAGCAGCCCGACATGGGTCTCAAATTTTGTCGATTGACCATAGTCGATCGAGGCAGTATCAATGCCAACGGCCTTCACGTTTCGTTCACGCACCAGCCAGGCAGCGGCTTCAGGATGTAGCCCAGGAAAATGTAGCGCCCGCACTCCCTCCTGCCCTCTCAGTTCCGTGCCTAAATAGTCCTTCCGATTCGGCCAGAATTTGGCATAGCCCACATCCAGTAGAACGATAGATCCGGTTGGAATCCGATCATACTGTGCCTCCCAACGCTCGAAATCCGAGATACCTACACGATAATCCCGATCATGAGCACATGGCTCTGTGATATCGATTCGGACAGCAGGTCCGACCATGCGATCGATGGGAATCTGGTCCAGCGTCTGTTTCCCTTCTGAAAAATGAATCGGCGCATCGATGTGGGTGCCGCCGTGTTCCGGCATTTCGATCCGGTTGGACGAGTAATAATATCCTCGCTCCGTGTGCTCCGCATGCTGAACAATCAGCTTGAAGTCCTGCTCCGTCGGCCAGACAATCGTATCCGAGGCAAACGAATGCGTCAGGTCAACAATCCTCGATTGTTCCCAGGCAATCCGACCGATCTGGCGATCACCAACACACCCCGCGCTTATAATGAAGCTCAGCGCTGTGATCAGCGTACTCGCTCTATAGCTACGGCTTTTCCCCATGGTGTCTTCTTCGCGAGATGAGGCCAGACTTCCTCCCCTCTCACCCTCCACAGCCGACTGGTGAAAGCTGATACCGCCATTACCGAAGAGGGCGGGACACAACTTACCGCAGCTCGCGACCGTTGTTCTTCAAGAGCAACGGCGAAGCGCGTATTGTTTGAGTCGCTTGAGACGAGTTTACGGGCTTCGAGCGAGCAAGGCCTAGTTGGGTGCCCTCGAAGGTTTCGGCGGAGAAGGTTTCAGCAGTCGGCCTACTTCCCAAATGCCTTTTTCAGCAGCGGTTCGATCTCGCCCTTAGCAGCCATGGGATCAAGGACGTCGGTATCTCCATAGAACGTCCCGTCGATAAACACCTTTGGAAGCGTCGGCCAGTTGGTCATCTTTGTCAGCGCTTCGCGCTTGGCCGGCTGCGACAGAACGTCTATCAGTTCGTACGGATACCCATACTTGTCAAAAAACTGCATGGTCTCCCGGGTAAATCCGCACATCGGCATGGTCTTCGTCCCCTTGCCGTAAATCAGGATTTTATGGGCATTCACTTCCTTCTGAATTTCATCTTCTATCTGGTCGGCCATCGTCTCCTCCTAGGCTTCGTCGGTCGTTCGTGCCGTCAGTTCCAACGCATGGATCCGCCCATCCTTCATCGGCGCATCCAACGCTTGGTAGATCATGCGATGCCGGTCCAAGAGATTTTTCCCCTGAAACCCATCCGAAACGATCACCACCTTGAGGTGGTTCATCGTTCCCGTACGGTCCGTCACGGTTACCATGGCATCCGGCAAGGATTTTCGAATATAGTCGGTCAGCACATCTGGGGTAATCACCGGCCTCCACTCCTCTGTTTTTCAATACCCTAGCCCAAATCGGCCGTGAAAGGCAATGAGCCCTTCGCCTGGTGGTTTTCAATAGGCTGGTGGTGCATATCAGCCAACCGCATCCAGCACCTCCCCATACCGAAGAAGCAAGACATTGAAATAACTCGGCTTCAGTCTTCTCACAACTTGGCATCGACCTTGCGGTTATCCGGTGTAGAGACAAAAAAGCAATCGCCGCCATTCACCAAGGAGGTTGTCATGAGTGAATTCAAGTCCGGATTCTTTGTTGGAGGTGAGAGCTGCAATGGGCGCGTGCTGGTCGTCGACGATGAACCTGACATCCGCAAGGTCGTCCGCATGACGCTGCACAAAGCCGGCTACGATGTCCTTGAAGCTGAGAACGGCGAGAAGGCCATCGAAACCATCAACTACGGTGAAAATCGGCTGCTCCTTGATGTCATCATCTGCGACATCCGCATGCCGAAAGTGAACGGTATCGAAGCCATTACCTACTTCCGGCAAAACTATCCTCGCGTCCCGTTGATCGTCCTAACTGGATTCCCGGACACCGACATGGCCACGTCGTTACTCCGGCAGGGTGTCGTGGACTATCTCGTGAAGCCTGTGGAAGGCGAGAAACTGAAGGCTTCGGTCGCACGTGCCATGGAACAGCGTGAATTGGCGCATCTCTGAGGGTACAGGCCACAGCATGGGGAGCTAGTATGACAACCATTTCGCCGACCATGTCCCATCGACAAACCGAGCATCAGGACAGCAACCCGGTTCCCGCACCGCTTCCGATGAGAGTGGCCATCATCGGAGCGGGCCGTGGAGGGGTGGCCCTGCTCGATGCACTCCACCAGATCCGTACGATTCAGATCGTCGGCATCGTCGATCAGAATCCCTCGGCTCCCGGGCTCAAGCGAGCCCAAGAGCTCAAGGTGCCGGTCTATCACGAGATAGCCGACCTGATCACGCACCAAGAGCTCAATCTCGTGATGGACGTCACCGGTGACCCAGCGATGGAGTCGGCGCTTCGGAAAACAGTGCCGACAGGGACCGACGTAGTCAATGGCCAAACCTCGCGGCTGCTCTGGCTGCTCGTGCAGCATGAGTCGACATTGCAGACCGAGTTACTCCATGCGGAGAAACTCGCTGGAATCGGCTCATTCGCTGCCGGCATTGCGCATGACATGAATAATCCCCTCCAGCTCATTCTTGGTCTGGCAGAAAATCTGACCGACGAAACAGACCTGGAGGCCGTACATCTGCAGGCCCACGACATTATTGAAGCCGTGAAGCGCACGACGGCCATTTGTCGTGATCTGACGTCCTACTCTCGCCGCGCATCCTTACGGCAAGACTGTCTGATGAGCATCAACGGCAAGCTGGACGAGGCCCTGAAGATCGCCCGCTATGCTGTGGCGCTCCAAGATATAGACATTCGGAAGCTTTACCAACCAGACGTCGTGGTGAAGGGGAACCCGGATGAGCTCCTCCATGTGTTCGTCAATCTCATTACCAACGCGGTCCAGGCCATGGAACACCATGGCACCTTGACGCTGGAAACCACCGCAACGGCCGATGCAACAAGGGTTCGCGTCACCGATACCGGCAGCGGCATTTCCCCCGAGCTCCTTGGTCGAATCTTTGACCCCTTCTTCACCACGAAGCCGCCCGGAAAAGGAACCGGACTGGGGTTGTACAACATCAAGAATGTCATCCATCACATGAATGGCACCATCGAAGTCGAAAGCCAGATCGGACGAGGATCAACCTTTATCCTCATATTTCCCAACGAGACCGTCGCCGGTGAGAGGAGCGCCCAATCGTGACGGAGGTAACAACATCATCGCCGCCTGGCACCAGATGGGGGCTGAAGACCAAAGTCATCCTCTCCATGCTGCTCGTCGGGGTCATCCCGCTCGTCGTCGGCTTGGGGATGGCATTCTGGCAGGGGTCTCAAGAAATCCGGGAAGTCAGCGGGGAAAGCTTTAAGGCCCTTGCGACTGAAGCCGCGCGCAAACTCGATCTGCTCCTCGCCGAAGAGATCGCACACACCGCACGTATCGCGAATGACCCGACGATTATTCGAGCGTTGGAGCAACGGCGTGATGCGCAGAGCAACCCCAAGAACCCGACCACGGCACTCGCGGACTTCGAGCGACGTTGGACGGCACGAGACGCCGCCGCCATCAAGTCCCTCACGGACAATCCCCTCAGTACCTTGCTCCACGAATACTTTACCGGCGTCCATAGTGCGCCGGGTCAATTGCTTCCGCATGTGGTTCGTTCCTCGACGAGGATGCTGTTCCTGACCGATGCGCAGGGCACACTCGTCGGAACGATGACCGACCATCCGGCGTTCCGCCACCAGAAGGCCCCCTGGTGGCAGGGCGCCTTCAACAAGGCGGTGGGCAAGCTCTATGTCGAAGACGTCCGA
>JAHBWO010000206.1 GCA_019636945.1 Nitrospira sp.
CTGTTTTTACAGCAGAATCTTGATTTACTGATCGCCAAATACGGAATTGAGTCCAGCCAGGGCGAGCAGCTGACCGCTCGATTGTTTCCCAATCCCATGGCTTCTTTAGGAGTTGTGAGCTCGCCTCTTCAGGGGCGCACGCTGGGGAACAGCGGACAACTCACGTCGCAGATTCAACAGCTGTTCGAATTGGCCGGCAAACGGGGCTATCGGATCGAGAGTGCCGAATTCGGACTCCACTCAGCGGAGGCCGGTTTTGAAGATGCTGTTCGTCAGCTGCGGTTCGCCGTGAAGGATGCCTACTACCGTACGCAACTGGCCCGTCGACGACTGGTGTTGGCGGAGGAAAACCGGGACCGTTTTTCGCGTATTCTGGAAGTCAATACGATTCGATTCAAGAAGGGCTATATTGCCGAAGTCGACTTGATCCGGATTCGCCTGCAGTTGATCGATTTCCAAACGCAAGTCATTCAAGCGATTCAAGAGTCGGAATCGGCTCGATCCGATCTCCGCCAACTCTTGCGGCTTTCTCCGGCTATTCCGGTGGAGCTGACGACGGAGTTGGAATATCAACGAGTGGATCCGGACATCGTCAAGTTGCGTATGCTTGCGTCAGACCATCGTCCTGATGTCCGTGCGAAACGGTCGACGCTGTCACAACGCGAGGCCGAGTTGAGGCTGGCCAAGGCCTACAGGATTCCCGATGTCACCGTTGGAGCGGGGTATGCCGTCCAGGGCTCCCATGGACCGGATAACTCAAACCAAATGGCGTTCAGCCTTGGCGTGCCGCTGCCGTTGTTCAATCGCAATCAGGGGAAGATCATGCAGGCAGAGGCCTCGATACAGACGGCGGGTGCCGAGCTGAGCAAGACACTCAATCAGGTTGAAAATCAGGTGGAGGTCGCGTATCGCAACTTGCTCGAAAGCCGTCGGTTGGTCGAGGCCTTTCTAGGTGGGGTGCTTGATGACGCGCGGTTGACCTTTACGATCGCGGAGCGAGCCTATGATCGGGGCGGGGCGACGTTGATCGATCTCCTTGACGCAGCCAGGACTTCGCGGACGATCCAACAGAACTATATCGAGGCCTTGTTCAATTATCAGCGGAACCTGATTCAACTGGAAAGCGCTGTTGGGGCGGACATCACGTCATGATGCCGTCGATTCGGCACACAGTACGGATTGAGATGCAACAATGAACGACGGTCTGTTGTATTCCTGCCGCTATTCTCTCTGGCCTGTGTGTGTGATGGTCACCAGTGCCATCATCCTCTCGCTTTCGGCCTGCCGGCAGCAGGATCAGCCTCCTCAATCACCGACCGCCGCGCATGGGTCCGACAAGAACGGAACAGCGCGTCCCGTCGAATCGGCATCGCGTGTGGAAACGGCCCTCGTCGAGTTCAATTCGTCCCACCAAGGATTAACCTTGTCGGGGAAGATTGCCTATGGCGAGGACAAGTATTCACGAGTCTCTTCCCCGTTACAGGGACGAGTTGTTGAGGTGAGGGCTCGACTGGGCGGTCGGGTGAAGGCGGGGGATGTGTTGCTGGTCGTGGATAGTCCCGAGATCGCGCAGGCCTATTCGAAATATGTCAGGGAAGACTCCGATTTACAATATGCGACGAGAGCTCATGAATTGGCCAAGGATCTGTACGAGAATAAGGCATTGGCGCTGAAAGACCTCAAGCAGGCCGAAAATGAGTTGGTGAAAGCCCGCGCCGAGTTTCGTCTGGCCAAGGAGCGATTGCTGTCGTTTCGGATCGCCCCCAAAGAGCTGGACAAACCGCTGGATCAACAACAGATCACATCGCGATTCGAGATGAAGAGCCCACTGAGCGGGATCGTGGTTGAGCGGACCGTGACCCCGGGCCAGTCCGTGACCGGCGATCCTGACCATGTGCTGTTTACCGTGGCTGACTTGGATGTCTTGCAGGTTGTGGCTGACGTCTATGAGCATGATTTGGCACTGGTGCGAGAAGGGCAGTCCGCGGTGGTATTGGTTGAAGCCTATCCTGGTGTGGAATTTCCTGCCCAAGTGACATCTGTGGGCGATGTCGTCGATCCGGCTACGAGAACCATCAAGGTGCGGGCACGTGTCGACAATCAGGCGCACAAACTGAAACCGGAAATGTTCGCACGGTTGCAACTGGATGTTGGGGATACGCGTCAATTTTTGACGGTGCCGCGCGAAGCGGTGCTGGAAGTCGACGGCAAACAGTTTGTGTATGTGGTCGAGGGCGATCGCAGTTATCGCAAACGAGAAGTCAAGATTGCCGCGATTTCGCCTGATCAGACGAGGGTCGTCGAAGGGCTCAAACAGGGAGAGCGCATTGTGACGAAGGGGGCTGTGCTGATTAAGGGGCAGGCGGTGCAGGGACCATGATTGTTCCCTTGTGCCGACCCTACTGCCGGTCGCCCCGTTTTCTCGAAGAGGGCCGATGATCACGAAAATCGTTGAAATGTCGCTCGTTCAACGATTCCTCGTCTGTGCCCTCGGGCTTCTGTCCCTCTTCGGCGGTCTCTATGCTTTTCATCTGCTCGACATTGTAGCCTATCCCGATCCCGCTCCTCCGATGGTGGAGCTGATTACCCAGCTGCCCGGCTATTCAGCTGAGGAAATCGAACGACAGATTACGGTTCCGATCGAGGTGGCGTTGAGTGGGACTCCTCGCCTTACGGATATTCGTTCACTTTCGATCTTCGGCCTCAGTGACATCAAGGTCTATTTCGACTTCGACAGCGATCTCTTTCGGGATCGCCAAGAAGTCTTGAATCGCCTCAACGCAGTTCAATTGCCGCAAGGCGTCCAGCCCGTCCTTTCCCCCTGGTGGGCCATCGCCGAAATCTATCGGTATGAACTGAGTGGTCCGAACGAAAGTCTGACTCATTTGAAAACGGTACAAGACTGGAAAGTCCGACGGGCCTTCAAGCGGATACCGGGAGTGGTCGATGTGACGACCTTAGGAGGGACCACGAAAGAATATCACGTCGATATCGATCCGGGAAAACTGATCAGCTATGGCGTGAATCTCTCGCAAGTGATGACGGCCTTGTCGAACAGCAATGCGAATGTGGGGGGTAATTACTTAACGATCGGGGCACAGAGCTACAACATTCGTGGGCTGGGGCTGATCAACGATCTGGATGATATCGAGAATGTGATGGTGGCGGAAAAAGAAGGGACCCCTATTTTCATCAAGACGCTCGGAAAGGTTACAGTGGGCCATCGCGTGCGTCTCGGTAAGGTTGGGATTGATGATCGGGACGATGTGGTGGAGGGGGTGGTGCTGCTCCAGCGTGGGGCGCAAGCGTTACCGGTGCTCGAGCGGGTACGGGTGAAAGTAAAGGAGCTGAACGAAGGAAAACTGCCATCCGGAATTTCCATCAACACGTTCTATGACCGGACGACATTGATCCACACGACGGTCGAGACGGTCATCGATATCTTGCTCAGCGGAATGGTACTCGTCTTTGTTATCCTGTTCGTGTTTCTCGGACATCTCCGTGCCGCGCTCATCGTCGCGCTGACCATTCCCCTTTCGTTGCTCTTCACGTTTACGATGATGGTTTCCGTTGGTCAGTCGGCCAACTTGATATCCTTGGGCGCGATCGACTTCGGGATTATCGTGGATGCGGCGTTGGTCATGGTCGAGAGTATCTTCTTTCAGTTGGCGAACAGTAAGACACCACAGGTGACGATCCACCAGCACATTATTCGGGCCGCCCGCCGAGTCGGGAGGCCGATCTTCTTTTCGACGGCGATCATCGTCGTGGCCTTTGTACCGCTGTTCACGATGACCGGCGTTCCTGGCAAGATCTTCGCTCCCATGTCGATCACCTATGGGTTTGCGCTGGTGGGAGCCCTGTTGATGGCGTTTACCCTCGCTCCTGTGCTTTGTTCGTTTCTCTTGCAGGCTCCGATCAAGGACAGTGATACGGCGATCATCCGGGTTGTGCGGCGCACCTATCTGGGACTGATGGAATGGGCCATGGATCGACGACTCCTGGTAGTCGGGTCTTCGACGGGGTTGGTGGTGCTCGCCGTTCTGGCGCTGCAATTATTGGGTGGTGAGTTCATGCCCGCGCTGGAAGAAGGCAATTTATGGGTGCGAGCCACGATGCCGGTCGATATCTCATTTGATCAAGCGGATCGATTGGCGAACGACATTCGTCGGATGTTCAAAGCATCCCCGGAAGTCGAGACGGTGGTGTCCCAACTCGGGAGGCCGGATGACGGCACGGACCCCACCAGTTTTTTTAATGCCGAATTCTTGGCCAACTTGAAGCCGGCATCTGCATGGCGCCGAGGATTGACGAAAGAGGGCCTAATCGAAGAAATCGAGTCCCGGTTGAAGACGATTCCAGGCGTCATTTTTAATTTCTCCCAGGTCATTGAAGACAATGTTGAGGAAGCGATGTCAGGGGTGAAGGGGGAGAATTCGATCAAATTGTTTGGCGCGGATCTCAAACTTATGGAAACGAAGGCGGCCGAGATTGAATCGGTCATGCGTACCGTTCCTGGGGTGAAAGATCTGGGGATTTTTCGATTGATCGGGCAGCCAAATCTTTTGATCCAGGTCGATCGCGAAGCCAGCGCCCGGTATGGCTTGCGAGTGTCCGACGTGAATGCGGTGGTCCAAGCCGCGATCGGAGGCCAAGCGGTGACGCAGGTCTATGAAGGCGAGAAACGCTTCGACTTGGTTGTTCGGTTTCTGCCGGAGTATCGGCAGGATGTGGAATCCATCGGTAATATCTCCGTGAACACGCCGGATGGAGCCCGCATTCCGCTCAAGCAGCTCGCAGCCATTACGATGCAGACCGGTGCCTTCATTATTTATCGTGAGAACAACGAGCGGTATATCCCGATCAAGTTCAGTGTGCGTGATCGCGATCTTCAAGGTACGGTTGAGGAAGCGCAAGTGAAGTTATCGCAACAGGTCACGTTGCCGGAGGGATATCGCATGGAGTGGGCCGGGCAATATGATCAGCTCAAGGAGGAACAGAAGCGGCTGGCGAAGATCGTGCCTGTGAGCTTGGCCGTTATTCTCTTATTGCTCTATGCCACGTTCGATTCTTTGAAGAACGCGTTGCTCGTCCTAGCCGCTGTGCCCTTTGCCTTGGTCGGCGGTGTGTTGTCGCTCGTGATTACGCAGACTCATTTCAGCATCTCGGCTGCCGTGGGCATGATTTCGACTTTGGGGGTGGCGATCCTGGGGGGTGTGTTGCTGATCTCGCGTATCGAAGAGTTCCGATTGGCTGGGCTTGGTCTCCGGCAGGCTGTGATGCGTGGTGCCGATGTTCAAATGCGCCCGATCTTAATGGCAACCATGGGAGCGGCGATCGGCCTGCTGCCGGCGTCGCTTGCGACCGGTATCGGCTCTCAGGCGCAAAAGCCGCTGGCACGTGTCGTCGTGGGAGGCATGTTGACTGCGGCCTTTTTGATCCTTGTCGTCTTGCCGGTCCTCTACGAAATCATCCACCATCGTGATAATCTGGAAGAAGGGGAATAACTGGAAGCCTGGAAAAGCGAGAGAGGAGTAGCATAATCGTGAATCAATCGTATCTGTTCCGACTGGGAGTGATCGGATTGTTGAGCGTGATGGGTGGGGCGGGCTCTCTGTGCGCTTGGGCGGAGGAGAGTCGGGTCTGGGCCGTTCAGGTGCCGTATGATGCTCCACCGGTCAGTCCAGATGTGCCGGATGTGTCAATTCCTCCCAATAGGGCTCCACTTGGCCCGGAAGAGCTCAAGCGAGCCGAGGCGTTGTTGCCGTTGCTGGAAGGGAAACAAGAGTTTT
>JAHBWO010000207.1 GCA_019636945.1 Nitrospira sp.
TGAAGCCTTGGCCGTTCAATACTCTGCGCTGGCGGAGCATCATCAGCTTGAGACCATCAAACTGTCGATGGAGCGGTTTGCTCAGCGGAATAAAGAGATCCGTTCATTGGCCCTGCTCCTTCAAGGCGGAGAAATTCTTGCACAGATTGGGGATCATACTCGCATCTGGGTGCAGCCATCCGGTGGCGCATCATCACTGGAATTTCTCCAAGTCCCCATCTTTGCCGGGGATCAGTCGTGGGGAGTACTCCAAGTCGCATTCCGTAAATCCGACATGTCGGAGACGGAGCGGTTTTTGAACGATCCATGGGTGCGGTTCCTCACCTTCGTCGGCGTGATGGGATTTATCGGCTATCTTGTCTTCATGAAACGCACGCTTCGACAACTAGACCCATCCGGCATAGTTCCGACACGAGTCAAAGCCGCTCTCGATGCACTCACGCAGGGTGTGGTGATGATAGACACACGGGACCTCATCGTATTGACGAATGAAACCTTCAGTCGTGCGGTGGGGAAGTCCGTGACCGCTCTGATCGGCACCGATCTTGGGGCCATTGCCTGGAAGTCTTCGGATTCAACCGGGGCCTTGAGGGAGTATCCCTGGACCAGGGCGATTATGGACAGGAAGCCGCAAGACAACATTTCACTCTTCTTGACGGGGGAAGGAGGAGAGTTAAAAAAGTTTATCGTGACGACAGTCCCGATCATGGATGATGGATCAACGGTGCGAGGTGCGCTCGTCTCGTTTCACGACGTTACGGAGCTGGATCGGGCAAATTCACAACTCAAGGAAGCAAACAATGAATTGGAAGCCTCCCGCGTTCAGATTCTCCAAAAGAACCAGGAACTCGAGGTGACGAATACGAATTTGCACGTCGAGATGGATCACCGAAAAAAAGCCGAAGCCGAAAAGGAAAAGTTGTATCAGCAGCTCATGAATGCCTCACGTCAAGCGGGTATGGCGGATGTGGCGTCGAGCGTGCTTCATAATGTCGGAAATGTGCTCAACAGTATCAATGTCTCGACGGATACCTTGCTCAAGACGCTCAAGAAGCCGATGGTGGGCGATGTCTGCCGCATTGCAGCATTATTCAGCGAGCATCAGGATAATCTGCAGTCATTTTTGACGGCTGATCCAAAGGGGAAGCAGATTCCTTCTTATCTGGGGTTGGTTGCTGAATCTCTCAGTGGAAGCCATCAGACGATCCAACAGGAACTCGACTCGCTGGTGAAGAAAGTTGATCACATCAAGCAAGTGATCCTGTCGCAGCAAGACATCGCACGTGCGGGGAGTATTCGAGAACCAGTCTCGGTCGAAGACATGATGGAGCAGGCGTTGATCATGGCGATGCCTGAGCCGGAGAAGTATCACATCCAAGTGGTGCGGGACTATCGTCCCATCCCTGCCATTATGACGGATCGGCACCAGGTACTGCAGGTATTGGTGAATCTCATCACGAATGCCAAGAACGCGATGGTCGAGCATTCGGACAGTACGCGTTGTCTCACCTTGCGGCTTGGCGTGCCGGCTGGCAGCGCCTTCGCACGGTTGGAAGTGATCGACACGGGTGGGGGGATCAAGGCGGACAATCTCCACAAGCTGTTTGCGCAGGGTTTTACCACGCGAAAGGCCGGTCATGGGCTTGGACTGCACAGTTCCGCCATTGTTGCGAAGAATCTTGGCGGTGCCTTACAGGCGCACAGTGCCGGTGAAGGACAGGGGGCGACGTTCACGTTGGACCTGCCGCTGGTTCTTGTCGAGGCAGCGGCATAACCATGGACCAAGACACCATTAACCGTCGGATTCTCATCATTGACGACAATCTCAATATTCACGAGGACTTCAGGAAAATCTTGTCCCCACCGATAGAATCAGGAGCACTGGACCAAGCACGGGCGGCTCTGTTTGGGGAGACCCCAACTCTTCCCACGCATGTGTCGTATGAACTGGAGTTTGCAACCCAAGGCCGGGAGGGATTCGGACTTGTTCAGACGGCTCGTCAGGGTGGGATGCCCTATGCGGCGGCCTTTGTGGATATGCGTATGCCCCCGGGCTGGGATGGGCTCGAGACCATTGAGCACCTGTGGTATGTCGACCCGGAAATCCAAATCGTCATCTGTTCGGCCTATTCGGACCATCCATGGGAAGACGTCAGTCGTCGCATTGGCGATACCGACAAGTTGCTCATTCTGATGAAACCATTCAACAGCATCGAGGTCGTCCAGATGGCCAACGCCTTGACTAAGAAATGGAGCCTGGCTCGTGCGGTGAAGCTACAGATTGAGGGGCTGGCCCAGAAAGTGAGCCACCGGACGACCGACGTACGCGCCATCAATCAACGGCTTCAGGAGCAAATTGCCAGCCGAATAACCGGAGCTGGCCCTGTGGCGTCACCGGGATCGGAAGGAGCAATGCTCCGCCAAAAAGAAGAGTGTCTCGCAATCATGAGCCACGAAATCCTGACACCGATGAATGAGTTGATCGCGAAGGTGACTCTCCTGCTCGATAGCCCTTTGAATCCTGTCCAGCGTCAGCATGCGTCGACTCTTGAGCACTGCGCACAGGACCTGCTCTCCTTGATCAAAGATATGCATGAATTCTTGACCAGTCAAAGACAAGAGACCGACGTACGCGATCGGTCATGATGGTAGGAGGTTCCCGACGGGGAGCCGGCATTCATTCATATGGATAACCACAGTAAGAATCCTCGAGTCTTGATCGTCGACGACAATCAGTCGATCCATGAAGACTTTCGGCGGATCCTTCAGTCTCAACCAGAAGATGAAGGCCTGAACCAAGCGCGTAGGGATTTGTTTGGCGGGGCGCCGCTTGTCGAAGCGCTGGATTGCTTCGAGTTGGATTATGCGGTTCAGGGACAGGCGGCTCTGGCATTGGTGCAGATGGCGCGGCAGGAGGGCCGCCCCTATGCCGTGGCATTCGTCGATATGCGGATGCCGACGGGATGGGATGGTCTGGAAACGATTGAGCGACTGTGGGAGGTCGATGGCCGGATTCAGGTCGTGATCTGCACGGCCTATTCTGACCATTCGTGGGCGGAAATTTCGGCACGGTTGGGGATGAGCGATCGGCTGTTGATCCTGCGCAAGCCGTTCGATGCGATCGAGGTTCAGCAGATTGCCGCGTCACTGACGCGCAAGTGGGAGTTGGGGCGTGATGTGCGGTTACAGATTGAAGACCTTGTCGCACAGGTCAATGCCCGCAACCGGGAACTGCTTGTCACCAACCAGCGGCTCGAACAACAAGTGGCTGAACGCACGGTCGAGCTTCAACAGCGCAATAGTGAATTGCAGAAAACCGTGGAAGCGTTGAAAAAGGCAAAGCTGGATGCCGACAATGCCAACCAGGCCAAATCGCAGTTTTTGGCGCATATGAGCCATGAGATCCGAACCCCTATGAACGGGATGCTCGGTATGAATGAGCTGTTGCTCTCGACTCCCTTGAATGACCAGCAGCGTCACTTTGTTCAGGTCATCCATGATAATGGCGAGCAGCTGGTTGAACTCATTAATGACATCCTCGATCTGTCCAAGATCGATGAAGGGAAGATGGATCTCCATATTGCGAGGCTCGACCTGGTGGCGACAGTGCGGGGCGTTGTAAGTCTGTTTCACGAGCCTTCGAGGAAAAAGGGGCTCAGTTTAGAGTGCCAGATCGATCCCGAACTCCCCACCGTGTGGCGGGGAGACGCTGTCAGGCTGAGGCAGATTCTGGTGAACCTCGTGGGCAATGCTGTCAAGTTTACGGAACGAGGTGGCATCCTGATTCACATTGAACGTGTCGAGGATCGTCATGATAGTGCCCTCTTCAAAATGACGGTGTGTGATACCGGAATTGGCATTCCTGTCGAGGCGCAGCAGACGGTCTTTGATCCCTTCGCCCAGGGGGATGCTTCGATCACACGGCGATACGAAGGGACGGGGTTGGGGCTTGCCATCGTGCAACGTCTTGTCCGATTGATGGGCGGTGATATTGGTCTCACAAGTACCCCAGGACAAGGTTCCACATTCTGGTTTACGGTTCGTCTTCAGAAACAGAGCACACAAGATATGCCTGTCGTTGAGAGCCAGTTGTCGAATCAGGCCCCTATGCCCGTTCTATGCATTGCTCAGATGACAAAGCATCCCGGCAGCTCTTCCCCTAAACAGCGATCCCGCGCGCGTATCCTCCTGGCTGAGGACAATTCGACGAACCAAGAGGTCTTTTTACGCATGCTGGATCTCTGTGGTGAGTCAGCCGATGTGGTCAGTACGGGCAAAGAGGCGTTGGAGGCGATGGGGCGGGTGCAATACGACGTGGTTCTCATGGACTGTGAGATGCCTGAAATGGATGGGTTAACGGCATGTAGGGAAATTCGAAGACGTCGATTGACCAGAGCTGACGGCCAGCCCGTTCAGGTCATCGCTCTGTCCGGTCACGCAGTCAGTAGCTATCAAGAGGCCTGCCTTGCCGCAGGTATGGATGGATTTCTCTCCAAGCCGGCGGGGTTGAAAGAGATTCGGAAGGTATTGCAACAGTTTTTACCGACGAGTGAGTCACGGGCTGCCTAACGAACAGGGCCGTTCATCCGATTTGATCGAGTGACCATGACAACGAAACTGACTGATTATTCGGAAAATCGACGGATCTTGGTCATCGATGACAATGTGCTCATCCATGATGACTTTCGAAAAATTCTCCAGCCTGGGAACGAGGCGCACAATTTCGATGAAGCCCGCGCTGCAGTCTTTGGTGGTACGCCACGTCTGAAGCCGCTGCTGCGTTTCGAGTTGGATTGCGTAGATCAGGGACAGGCTGCATTGGCCCTGGTTCAGAAGGCACGCCTGGAAGATCGACCCTATGCCGTGGCGTTCGTGGATATGCGCATGCCTCCCGGCTGGGACGGGTTGGAGACGATCGAGCATTTCTGGGCGGTCGATCCAGAGATTCAGACGGTGATCTGTACGGCGTACACAGATCACTCCTGGGAAGAGATCATCGAGCGATTGGGTTATGACGATCGCCTATTGATCCTTCAAAAACCCTTTTCCAGCGTCGAAGTCTCTCAACTGGCGATGTCGCTCACGACAAAGTGGAACCTGGCCCGCCAGGCGCACCAGCGGCTGCAGGTCGCCGAAGCTGCCAATGTTGCGAAGTCCCAGTTCCTGGCCAACATGAGCCATGAAATTCGCACGCCGATGAACGGGATTCTGGGTATGAGCGAGCTCTTGTTGCAAACCCCACTGAATGACAAGCAGCGCCGGTACATGCACACGCTGCAGAAGTCCGGTCAGGCCCTCATCCAGATCATCGATGACATTCTGGATATTTCAAAAATTGAAGCCGGAAAGCTGAAGCTTGAATACATCTCCTTCGACCTTCGTCAACTTGTGACGGAGACGCAGGAACTCTTTTCAGGGCAGGCGGGAAGCAAGGGGCTTCAGTTGACGACCAGCCTATCCGAAGCCGTCGGCCGCGAGTATATGGGCGATCCGGTACGCATTCGCCAAATCCTCACGAACCTCATCGGGAATGCGATTAAATTTACCGCGCATGGCCAGATTACTGTTTCCATGACGGCGGTCGATGATGCCCTTGGGCAGACGGAGTTGTGTCTGAAGGTACAG
The DNA here is from genome assembly GCA_019636945.1 of Nitrospira sp. Taxonomy (GTDB): domain Bacteria; phylum Nitrospirota; class Nitrospiria; order Nitrospirales; family Nitrospiraceae; genus Nitrospira_D. Next base: position 5,626 of record JAHBWO010000207.1, read on the forward strand.
GATACAGGGATTGGTGTGGAACCGGCGATCCAAGCCAATCTGTTTACACCCTTCACACAGGCCGATGGCAGCACCACACGTAAGTTCGGCGGGACCGGACTTGGACTGGCGATTGTGAAGCAG
>JAHBWO010000208.1 GCA_019636945.1 Nitrospira sp.
GAGAAACCAGAGCTCGAAGCTCCTCACGCTCTACCTCGTTGAGTGCAGACTGCACCCCCCCTTCCGATTGGGTGCCTACGCCTGACTGTCCGGAAGATTGCTCAGAATGCACTGGCGTCTCCTTGTGTTCGCACCGACATCACACCGCTTTGCACGAGAGATGCGCAGACACTGCCCAGTCCGCCTTGGACTTGCGGCGCCAGCGGAACAGACAATGTGAGTAGGATGATGATTGTGTACGCGGCAAGAAAGATCAGCAACGTAAGCATGTGGCCTCGGACCTTCGGTCGCCCTCAAACTCTCATCCTATTACTCAACCAAAAAGATCCTCGAGACCGCAAAGGGACTCAAGAGTTTCTTTTGTCCTACCCGCAATCCCTGCCGCATGATCGTTAGGTGATGGGCCGGAGTTACGAGTACGCTGTATACCGCCCTATCCTCTATAGGCCGATAGCCCTAGCCGGAGACAGCCGCTTATGACATCGCTGACGATGTAGTGAGTCGAAAGCCTCAGGCTTATAGCAGTCGCAATGAATTGCTGTCAACGTTGTGTTTTTCACGGCCACAATCTCCATATGTTGAACTGTGGAGTCCTAATTATTTCGTCTTGCCTGCCGTAGCAACACTTGAGGGAAGATGGTCGGCCGTACCAGTTGGGAGACTTAGGCGGTAATATTAGTTACGGCTACAGGAGGTAGAACGAGTTTTTGCACAGCCTGCTAAAGATTCGATGCACCCGCTTCATGGGAGGGAGACTTTCGGTAGTCTCCCGTGCTGTGTGCGAAAGCGTTGCCCCCCTACATTTGTGGCATTGTGGAAGGAGAGCCCGCTCGGCGATAAGTACCAGTCGTCAACGGAGAGCCGTACAACAATGTCACAGATTCTCAACTTAAGCCGTCATGCCAGCGATGAGGAAGCACAGCTCCTGACCTCCTTGCTTATCTATCATCTGGTTGAGCAATGCGGAGGGCAGGTGCAATTCACGGCGGAAGAAATTCGCCTGATGCGCGAAAAGCTCTCCACTAAAATGGTGCAGATCCAACTTGGCCAAGACCTGCGACTTCGCATCATCAATCGCCTGCCTGAACTTCTGTAAGTCACTCCCGAGTTGGCAAGAAGCCTCCGCATCCCAACCGAAATTAGGTTCTTCAGTATTTTGTGTAGGTAACGCTGATGGAGCACAGGCGTAAGAGATTCCTCGCCCCCACTGGGGGAGAGGGAAAGGGTGAGGGGGGGGGTAGGAGCCGTGGGCTTGCCAGAGATCTTCGTAGGAGGCAGACCGACAGTGAGCGTGTACTAACGTGGTTATCTGGTGTTTCGGTTCTGGGATCACGATATGTTACGCAACCGCGAGGCGGTGTTGCAGACGATTGAACACGCCCTCTCACACCCTCTCCCTCCAAGAGGGAGAGGGCAGGGGAAAACTATAAGTCAATAGAGATTAGGAAATCGTCGCCACATTCGCTCAAATAGTGATCCAAAACTGAATCAGCAAAATATGGTTGATGAAATTTGCATTACCAGGGAGCGAGCGTTGGTTGAGCAACTGGTTTTGGTAACCGAGATCCACATTGAGGTATTGGTTAAACGTCTTGTTGATGCCGAGAAAGAACCGGTTTTGGTCGAATCCGGCCTGGGGACCTTTCCCTTTGACTGAGCCGACCGTATTCGCATTGGCAAAGATCTCGTCATAGGCCACAAGCCCGATGTCCGGGGCCATGGGCAAGGGATACGTCAATCGGAACATCTGACGGAACCGGACGGCGGTACCATCCGCATGTTCAATCCAACGCTCCTCTAGACGCGTACGGCTCAGAAACTTGAAGTCCCCCAATTTGGTCGTATAGTTGACCTGTTGGTAAATTCGGTTTTCCTCGAAGAAGGGGGACTGAGGAAATGTATGGGGCTGATTAAAATTGCCGACCCAGGCATACCCTTGCCAGATCGAGATAGTGTCCGTCAGTTTATAGCCGATCGCCGGACGGAGCAGCAGTTGGTCAATGTTCGTGACGTCGTCTCCGATGCGCGGGTTGACTTCCATGTAAGCAAGAAACCGATTGGGAAGATTGACGGTCAGATAGACGGGAGCCCAGAGTCGGAAGTCGGATTTCGTATGAGGGCCCAGCTCGGTAAGGGCCTGTACGGGGCTCACTCCACCTCCACTCAAGCTCCAGGCCAGCACGCCGATTGCGATCAGCAGTCCCCACCGGCGCGTTCGATGATGCGTTGCGGCACTCTGCATAACTCCTCCTCATGTGGCCTATAAATGCACGAATCGAGAAACTAGGCCCGTTGTCCTCGATGAAGGCGACCGCTTCCCCTTACTCCCTATCTCAGGATGGGTTTTGTCGGCCTGAGAATGAAGGCTTCCCGCTCACCTTCCGCAGACTTTTTACCTTGTCCAGAATGAGAAACGCTAGTCCGAAATGGCGGTAACGAGAGTCATCCTGCTCATGTGATTGCCCCCGGAGCTTGATTATGTTAGCTACTCACCATGCTGAAGATCTCATCGTCGGTATCTATCCCGGATCACGAGATTGAGATCCACGCCGTCCGATCTCAAGGTGCAGGCGGGCAAAACGTCAATAAAGTCTCCACCGCGATCCATTTGCGATTTGATATCCATGCGTCGTCGTTGCCGGCGTTCCACAAAAATGCCTTATTGAACCTGCGTGACCACCGCATCTCAGCCGACGGCGTAATCACGATCAAGGCCCAGCAGCACCGCACACAAGAGCGTAACCGCGAAGACGCCTTAGATCGATTACGTGCGTTGATTCAGATCATCACGATCCCGAAGAAGAGGCGAAAGGCGACGAAGCCCACGAAGGGTGCCCACGAACGGCGGATCGACAGCAAGAAACGGCAAGGGCGCTTGAAGGCGTTGCGGAGAACGACGGAATGATCTGTATCGAGATATCTCTGCGAGGGCGGGCCGGTTAGGAGCGATGCTCCTTGCTCTTGGCGGCATTGGCCGTTGCCTGCTGAAGCATGGCCTCCGCCTCGGGAAGAAAGTCTAGTTGCTTCTGTCTTTGAGCAATAACCAGGGCAGTGCTTGCCAGGACAGCGGCTTCGTCATGCCGGCCTCGCTCACATCGCACTCTGGCTAGCGCGAGCCTGGCGTTGACTGCTTGGGGAGCCTGATGAATGACCTGTTGTAATAGGCGCTCGCCTTCTTTCACGTCTCCACCCAACAGGCCGGGGAGCTTCACCAGCAAGGTCCCTTTTGCCGAAAGGGCTTCAAGATGAGCGGGAGCGATCTCTAAGGTTCGATCTAACTCCTTCATCATCCGGCGAAGCCCGAAGAGAGACGTGAGGGTTTCACCATCGATTCGTAGCAGCTCACCCAAGTTGCAGAACAATGCAAAGTGGGCCTCCGCACTTCCTTCATCTGCTGCCACCGCCTGTTCACCCAACCGCTGGCCCTGTTGAAAATGAGCGACGCGCGAGTCTCGATCTTTGGCCAATCTCCCTTGATGGCATTGTTCTAGTGCCTGTTTTGATAGTGTCCCCTCTGAAGATTGAGCTATGGCCGGAATGACAAGAAGTGATGCTCCACTAACGATAAGAACAGCAAGCGCCTGCGACACCATCTTCATACGATGTGACCCTTGGGGTATACCGCTCCCTCCAGGAAATGGATGTGAGAACAGCAAACCCAATGCCACTGTGCCACGAGCTATGAATTTTATAACTGATTGATAACACGAAATTATCATATCAAGAACGCTGCGCTTCTTGTACGGAAGCGAGGAGGGATGGACAAGTTATGGCTCTCCTTCGCTCATACAGGGACCGGAAGGTCCCTCATGCTTCGTCGGTTTGGAAATCAGGGCATCAGTACCGTCGGTGAGCTAGTCACTCGGAGCGACCATCCCAAGGATATTGAAGCCTCCATCGACATAGATGACCTCTCCACTGATTCCCCGTCCTAAGGAGCTGACCAAAAACAAGGCCGTATCGCCGACGTCACCTTGTTCCGTAGGTCGTCGAAGCGGAGCCACTTCCTTGTGATGATCCACCATCTTCGTAATGCCCGAAACCCCACGAGCCGCCAGAGTCTTGATCGGCCCGGCAGAGATCGCATTGACCCGGATGTTCAGAGGTCCAAGATCATAGGCCAGATAGCGGACGGCCGATTCGAGAGCGGCTTTGGCGACACCCATGACATTGTAGTGCGGCACCACACGCTCGCTGCCGAGATAGGTGAGGGTCACAATGGAACCCCCGGCCGTCATCAACGGCAAGGCGGCTCGTGCAACGGCGATCAAGGAATAGGCACTGATGTCGAGCGCCATCGCGAATCCCTGTCGACTGGTATTGATAAATTGCCCGGTCAACTCTTCGCGGGGCGCGAAGGCCAGCGAGTGGACGAGAAAATCGATTTGGCCGAAGTCTTTTTGTACTTGCTGCATCAGCGCAGTAATCTCACTGTCGTTGCTCACATCACAGGGAAAGGCCTTGGCCCCCGGCATCGTGGCCGTCAGTTCTTCTACATTCTGCTTCAACCGTTCATTTTGATAATTAAAGAACAGTTGGGCACCTTGTCCGGCAGTAGACTGGGCAATGGCCCAGGCGATGCTGTGCTTATTAGCCACACCGATGATGAGTCCCTTTTTTCCTGTGAGCAACATGGGCACCATTCTCCTTCCCTCTATGAGCGTTGTTCAGTAGTTCAAGCCGTGAGGCGCTTGGTACAGTCCTTCACCGATCGACCGGTTCAGCCGTTTCGTCCAGAGCCTGTTCAGGGTGAACCCCCGTGCTCCTGGTCTATGTGAACGGCGAAACATAGCATGATTCATCCTGCAGTGTGAATGTGGTCCATAAGCGTGCGATAAGGGATGGCTTGCCATGGCGATGATACAGTCCGCCCCGTTACAGCAAGGGTATGGTGTATGGGCTTCACTGTGGGTGGCTAGTCAAAACCCACTGATTGTAAAGGGAGATTACTCCATCATCTTCGGAGATGGGGAAATGGACGAGAGGAAGAAGAGGTACCGGGGCTTGCCAATACAGCTCATCGGCGCTGCGCCTGGATATAAACAGCCTGTAGTCCCACAATAGTTTTAGCGTCACGAATGGTCCCATCCTCAATTTTCGTGATCGCCTCTGGAAGCGGCATTTCGATCACATCCAACACTTCATCGCGATCCAGTTGCTGTCGTCCCTTCGTGAGACCGGTTGCCCGGTAGACATGAATCACTTCATCGGCGAATCCTGGCGCCGTAAAAATACTGGAGATCAGTTCAAATGAAGAGGCTCGATAGCCGACTTCCTCTTCAAGTTCTCGTGCAGCGCACCGTAATGGCTCTTCGCCTGGAGCGAGCTTTCCGGCAGGAATTTCGTAAATGAAACCGCCAGCGGCATGACGGAACTGCCGGATCAACACGACCGTACCATCGTCTTTGACAGGTACTACTGCCGCAGCCCCAGGATGACGAATCGTCTCAAGATCCACCGTAACCCCGTTGGGCAATTGGACGGTATCGACGTTGAGGGTGATGACTTTTCCGCTGTAGATGTTCCGTGTCATGGGAGTCGATGCCCCATAGCCAATGGTTTATCGTAAGGAGGTCGACAAACGGGATCGACGTTCTTCTTTCTGCTATAGGCCATACGCCATCAGCTCTTGAGTTTCTTATAGAACGGCGGCTTCACCACTATGGCTGGTACGGCCTTCCCCCGGATGTCGACCTGAATTCTCGTCCCCGGTTCGGCGTAGCGTGACACCACAGAG